>JAGLCH010000223.1 GCA_023146355.1 Bacteriovoracaceae bacterium
CTACCGGGGTGGATGGCGACTTTCTCTGACCTTGTTACGCTTCTTCTTACTTTCTTTGTTCTTCTGCTTTCATTTGCAAAAACCGAAACTGCAAAATATGAAGCAGCTCTTGGATCACTCCGTAATGCTTTTGGTGGTAACGTTCTAAAGCACGGCGAGGTTGTCCAAAGAGGTAAATCAGCTGACAATGCTCCTACTATTTTGGAGAGTCAGATGATCATTAAGCCTTTCCCAATTGATTTTATGACTATGGAAGGAATCTTAGAGAAAAGAGAGATTAATAGAGAGTCTGATGAAGAGTATGGTCAGATGAAAGATGATCTTAAGGAGTTTTCTCTGGCAGAGTCTGTTCATGTTTACGAGATGCCTGAAGGAATTAAAGTAAAAGTAAAAGATAAGATCTACTTTAAAAAGAGCAGTACTAAAATTAGTAAGATCTCTATTGAGGTATTTGATCGCATGGTTAAACTTCTCAAAGGGAAGGGGTGGACTATCTTTATTGAAGGTCATGCTTCGCGAGGAGAGACGGGTAAAGCGAGTGCTGATGCCCTTGAACTTTCTTCTAAGAGATCAATGGAAGTCCAGCGTGCACTTGTCAGAAGAGGTGTAAGGCCTGATAAGATAACAACTGTGTTTTACGGTGATAACCGTCCTGAAAAAATTGAAGGACGCAGCGATGATGAGCTTGCAAAGCTCAGCCAGCGTGTTGAGTTTATTATTAGAAAGACCGACCTTCGCACAGAGGGACATCTTGTTGATCCAATGTAAAAATATTTGTTCCATCGTAGAAAGGAAAACACTCCTTGAATTTTTAAGAGAGGACCTTCTACTCTCACGTTCAAAAATAAAAAAGTATTTTAATTCTAAGCAACTCTCTCTTCCTGTTTCTAAGGGGAGTGAGTATGCCGTGCCATTGGCGCTTCTCAATATGGGCATGGTTAATCCTATATACTGCGGACCTTCAATCGAAGTACTCTTTGAGGATCAAAATATTTTGGCACTTTTAAAGCCTCATTCTGTTCATTGCCATCCCCATGGTTACCTCGAGAGTGATAATACCCTTTCATTTTTGCGATCAATTGGACATACGCAGGTACTTAGTACCAATACTAAAGGGATGGATCGTGGACTTTTATTTCGCTTAGATAGTGGCACTTCTGGGGTACTTTTATTTGCTAAAAATGATGCAACCTACAATGAAATTAGGTCTGGATTTGGCTCTGTTGCTAAGTTGAAAACCTATCAGGCGATCGTTTGTGGCAAGGCCTGTGAGAGCGGACGAATTGATTCATTCTTAGTGGGAACAGGTCGTAAAGGAAGTCAGATGAGAAGTTGTGACTCAACTGATTTAGGGGCGCAGCTTGCTAACCTTAGCTATAAGACCATTCGCTACGATAAAGAGCAGGACTTATCCCTGGTGCAAATTGAACTCGAAACAGGAGTTCGACACCAAATTCGCGCGCAGTTTTCAATACTCGGCCTGCCTCTTTTGGGTGATACGATATACGGGGGAACAGTGAGTGACAGAATTTATCTTCACGCACTTGAATACAAGCTAGAGTCTGAGAGTATTTCTGTAAGTATAAACGCTAGATGGAATCCGCTTATTTAAATCCCTTGTGCACAGTCTCTTGAACTTCAACATTGTTGTGAAGGTGCTCTGCAATAATCTTTTTCTTATTATTCAAAATCAGATCACGCTTTTCATCTTTTTGGGTTATCGCCAGGCCTCTCATTGCCGCTAGATGTTTTCCCTCTGTTCTTGCGGCCATACTCACATATTCTGAATTAAGTTTAACTACTACATAATAAGTGCGCTCAAGACTTTCATTAAGAGCATTTGTTGCAATGAACATGAGAGAATTGGCCAGTTTACTATAGATTTCTCTCCGGTAAGTATCTAGTGCCTTGTGCTTCATTTGCACCTGGTAATCAATAGTTGCGTAGAGAACATTCTTATCGCAGCTTAAAGACCAATTTTTAGCGGCCCTTTTTTGCAGCATGACTAAAGTCGATTTACAGCTTGTTGCATGATAGCGCTCTCCAAAATAGCCCTTATCTCTTAAGGTAAAGAGAAATATAATCATCATCAGTATCCCAATCATTAAAATGGGATTTCTCATCATCGCACTCCAAATCTTTGGCGCAAACATAGGGGGCTCCTGTGGATAAAAATGTGAAATATCGGACTGTTATCTCTATTATGACAGGAAATGAGGTAAAAATCACTAAAGTTATCAGCGGAATACCCGATAAATATAGTAAGTTATTTAATAATTAACAATCTTAAGGGAACCTTATGATTAATGAAGCTCTATTATCAGATAATAAATTTTGGAAAACGATTGAGTTTGTAGAAGCTCTTGAGCATCCAATCCTTGTAAGTGATTTGTTTTCAAGGATTTCTATTGATGATGAGGATCTAGTTTATGTTCTTGAATTTCTAGAGGACTTTAATTTTATAATTGAGACTGATGATAGTGGTAAAAAAGTACTTCACCCGCCACAAAATAAAACTAAAATAGTTTATGATTTCTCAGTTACTCAAATGTACATGGTAAGAAAGATTGAGGAGAGTTTTGCCAAGGGGCAATTTGTTATTCTCGACTTTTTTGACCTTCGACAGGTGCACTTCCATGTGCACCAGCTACTCTTTTTAGAAGATGATCTCTGTTTAATTGGTGAGGATTCATCTACTGGGCGCTTAATTTATTATCCAATTTCTGAGATTCAAGATGTAAAAATCGACTGTGTAGGGCAGTACACTGCCCAGTATAGTGAACTAGAAGTGAATGCATTTTTAAATGCCATCAGGGCAGTAAATGAAAATAAGGTAAGATTAGTTCTCAAAATTGCTAGTGATGCAGAGGATATTAATCCACGTTATCACTATCTCGGTAGGCCATTTCTAACGAATAATTGGAATGGTGAAAAAATTTGGGCAGCAACTGTTGAAGAGTCAGATTATCTTTACCAGTGGCTGTTGAGTATTAATGAACGTGTGGAGATTATGGACCCTAGTTCAGTTAAGCGAGGGCTTCTTGAGTACTGCAAAAAACAGTTGGAGGAAGATGACGGGAGCTTGAAAAATATAGCATAAGGGGTTATTCCTATAGTATGAAGAATTTTTCGAAGAGCTTTTTTATTCTTTCTTTTCTTCCGGCCTTTGGTTACTGGTATCTGGAAGAGAGTTATTCAATTAAAATCGCACTGATTGGTGGTTTAATTCTTGCTTCTTTTGAGCTGCTCTTAGAGTGGCTCTTTACTCGTAAGCTACACTCCCTTTCAAAATTTAATTTCTTTATTATCCTTTTTCTCGGATCCATTGCTTTCATTGGTGATCAGGGGATCTGGTTTAAGCTTCAGCCTGCAATCTCAGGTATCGCAATTTCTATCTTTTTGGTATTTAAGCTATTAACTGGTGAAGGACTGATGGTAGAGATGCTTAAGTCACTTAACTCCAGAAAAATCCCGCCAAAGTGGATCATTAGAACTTTAGAGATGCACCTTGCAATCTTTTTCTTCTTATACAGCACTTTTATGGGTGGGGTGGCCTTCTGGGGAACAACTTCAAGTTGGCTGTTCTTTAAAACAATTGGAATGTATTTGGTTTTCGTGATTTTCTTTATCTTTGAGCTAATTTATATCAAAATACTAATTAGAAGATTGGATAAAAGGGCAACTCAAATCTCAGTACTCAGATCGATGACTGGGGAGATGGACCTTACGGAGGAGATCTAATGGCAAATGATACCAAAAACAAAAGAAAATTGGCACGTGACAAGAAGAAAAAGCAAGACCGTCACTACAAGGTTACTAAAAAGACAGAAGGTATGAGTGACACGCAAGTAAAAAATGGTCGCTGGCTTCTCTATCTACTAGGGCTTATGGTTGTGGCCTCATGTGGTCTCGTATTCTGGAATATGAGATAATTAAACCGCTTCTAGTGGTAGATACTTGGCCTACACTCATCCGAGCTTTAGTGGGCCTAGTATTTTACTCAATATTCAAGGCAAACAGATTATTATATTAAGCTGCAATTCCAAGAGTGGCGCAGAAGATCCACAGTAAAAATGCTGTAAATAGTGGGATTGTCAGATTGTCGTCGAGTTTTAATGGAATCATTTCAAAGCAGGTTCCAATAAAGGCAACTCCAAATGCTGTGACCCACATTTCCCAACCAGTGATTCCATGCAGGCTAAATATTATGAAAATTGAAAGAAATGTAGTTATGAAAAAGGCCGCAGAACCTTCAATTGTTTTATGTTCAACTATGCGATGTTTTCCAAAACGGATTCCGATGATTGCGGAGAGAGGGTCAGCAAACGCAAGAGTATAGATCGCGCTGATGGCGATTATCTTGGGAAAGGTGATAATGGTCAGAAGGTTGGCCATGATATAGGGAACAGCAGCTGATTCTTTAAGTTGTTCTTCTGCCCTCAGAAGATACTTCGAGAACCTTTCAAACTTTTTAATACGTTCAGGATAGGCAATACGAACTTGATCAAGAAGGTATAGTACACTGGCAATGGTTCCGCAGAAGTAAACAATTTGTTGGTGACTAAAGGTTATGCCATAGGCAGTAGCAATGATGAATCCATTTGCCATATGAAAAAGACGTCTTGAAATCTGAAGATCTTTTCTAGTGGCCTTGACTTTTGTTTCATCGGCCAAAGTTTCATTTTCTGAATCGTTTAAAAATGAAGAAGAGGCGTCTGAAGACTCCTCTTCTTTTATTTTTGAAATATCATCAGTATTCATTTCTTTTGCGTCTTGTTTATCTGTAGATGTACTTTTCAGTTCCATTCAATATCCGCAATATTAGAAGCGGAACAAGACCGCCCCTGTGGTTACTCCAGCGCCAAAAGCGTCGAGCATTACAGTTTGTCCCCGCTTGATTCTTCCATCTCGTATGGCCTCATCTATTGCAATTGGGATTGTTGCTGAAGAGTTGTTTCCATACTTGTTTACAGTTACCACACACTTGCCATCTTGTAACCTTAACTTTTTTGCAATGTATTCGATGATTCTTATGTTTGCCTGGTGAGGAATATACCAGTCAACGTCGTTGGGTTCCATTTTTGATTGATCTAGCAATTTCATGGCATTGCCGATCATTGTGCGCGTAGCATATTTAAAAACGGTCCTTCCTTCCATCTGGATAAAGTTGTTTTTAGCATCAATATCTTCGTGAGTAAGAGGTGAACTTGAGCCACCAGTTTCGATCTTTAGGTATTCCGTTCCGCTGCCATCACAACCTAGAGTTGCTCCCAATACTTCACTAGTTTCATTTTCATCTGCACGGCCGAGGACTACTGCTCCAGCTCCATCTCCAAATAGGATACAGGTGCCACGGTCACTCCAGTCAACTATTGAGGAGAGGACTTCGGCCCCAACAACTAATATGTTTTTGTATGTCCCTGTCTTTATGAAATTATCGGCGATGGTCATGCCGTAAACAAATCCGGAACAAGCTGCCCCCAAGTCAAAACAGGCGCACTCATTTTCTATTCCCAGTTTCCGCTGAAGTTCTGCTGAGGCGTGGGGAAGGCGACGGTCTGGAGTACAGGTGCCAAATACTATCATCTCTATATCTTTGGCCTCAACACCGGCCATATCCATTGCTTTTTTACAAGCTATTGCCGCCATGTCAGAGTTGCTCTCACCGTTTTTAGTATCTGCAATATATCTTGTTTCGATTCCAGTTCTCTCTAGAATCCACTCGCTTGAGGTTTCTACTATTTTGGAAAGATCTTCGTTGGTCATGATCTTCTTTGGAAGGTAGGATCCAGTTCCTGTTATTTTTGACTTATACATGTGTGCCTCTCTTTATCATTAATATAATAATAAAATTCTACGACTTATAGATATCAGTTGGATACCCTCATCCGGTGACACAATGGTGAAATGATTGCTATTTTTTTAGAAACTTTTCTAGGTCATTCACTGTGAAGCATTCCATTATTTGTTCACCGTACTTCTTCTTTAGGATATTTTGATCTTCAAAGCGCACAAGGTCAACAAGAGCTTTCTCACACAGTTTCTTTGTATAGTGTAGTTTTAGTTTCAAACAGTGTTTTTTATATTTGTTAATCGCCTGAGGAAGTCCACGAAAGCTATGCATTGAAAGTACTTCACATTCTTTTGAGGTTGGGGGAGCTTGAGTACACCCCCATATTAAGGTCAAAAGCAAAAGAACAACAGGCCTCATTACATTAGGCCCTCTTCTTTTAGAACCTTTTTAAGTATATTAATACTTTCTAGGGCAAAGTTTCCAAGCTCATCAATCTGAACTTCTTTAAACGCATCCTTTGGGGATAGCTCTCCCACAGTAACTCTGTGGTCGTAGCGGTTTACCAGGCATAGGATTTCTTCAGAGGAAGTGAGCTTACTCTTTTTGTTGGCACCAGTGCCCTGGAGATTTTCCTCACTATTCATGACTAAATTAATAATTTCAGCAGTGATGTACTCCTTGTCTTGAAGGAGCATGGCCGATTCTTTTGCATTCGTGAGGTACTTAAGCTTCTCATCTGGAGTTAGGTCCTCTCGACGTTTAAAAAACAGCTCTTTAATATCACCAAGTCGTGGAAGGGCGATATACTGAACTAGCGCCGCTACAGCAATACTTTCTATTTCATTTTCTTTTAGATTAAATTTTGCTGCAAGCTTTGTGGAGAGAGCACTTACGTTGAGGGAGTGCTTAATTATTTTCTCGTCTTTCTCATCGGTTTTTCTGTCAAAGATCATTTTAAGAGCATCTGGGTTGTTTCGAACTAGACTGACTAAAGTTGTTGCTGCCTTCTCTGTCATTTTAAAAGCAACTTTACTATTGGGGTCATCCTGCATCTTTTCAACAGCAGTTGCAGTCGCGCCTTCAGCCATATCAACTTTAGATTCAGTTGCAACATTGGGATCATCCATTGTTTCAGCGAGAACTTCATCAAGATATTCTTGGTATAGCACTTCAGCGTCTGCTTGAATGTGAAACTTGGCCACACGCTGCTTTTTTAGTTTAAGTAATAATTCATCTTCGACAGTCTTTCCCGTTTCTTTGTAGCAGATGTATGTATCTCTAAAAAAAATGTAGAGGTTAAACGGTAATAGCTTTTGTGGCTTAATTGTTGAAATTCTAACTGGAGAGTATGACATGCTCATTCCTTTTAATGCTTATTGTTCACTGTGATTATATCCTTATCGTGAGAAATCGATTTCATTTTTACACTTTTTTTGATTAAATTTTTTTTAATAATTTACCTTAGACTGAGTTAGTCAGTCTCTTGCTTTGGAGCATAAATGAAACTCAGCTATTATTTTGATTTCCAGTCCCCTTATTCTTATCTTTCATGGCAGTGGGTAAAAAAGGAAATCGCCCGAGGAGAGCACCAAATCGAGCTTATTCCTGTTGTGTTGGGGCAAGTGATTAAGCATCATGATACAAAAGGACCGGCGGAGATCCCCGCAAAGAGAGATTATCTTTTTAAGGATTGTCTCCGCTACTCAACAAAAAACGGTATAAAATTCTGCACACCTAAACAATTGCCATTTAATTCTCTGTATGCTTTAAGAATGGCCCTTGCATCGGTAGCGGAAAAAAACCAAGTTTTAGTCATCGATTCTATCTATAATGCCGGATGGGGGGAGGGGAAAGATATCGGTTCCCCTGAGGTTTTAACCGAAATTCTTTGTGGTGTGGGGCTTGATGGAGATTGGTTTCTCGAACAGACAACTTCAAAGGGAGCGAGAGTCGAGCTTAAGGTTAATGTTAGGGATGCCATTGGACGTGGTCTATTTGGACTTCCAAGTTTTTTATGCCATGATGAGCTTTTTTGGGGTAATGATTCTATTCCCAGTTTAGAAGAATTTCTGAAGGGAAATGATTGTTATAATAAAGATACCTTTGAAAAATTTGTAGATACTTTTAAGGAGTTGAAATAATGAAAAAAATTATATTAATACTTGTGCTTGCAGGCCTATCGGTTGCTGCTATCTCAGCAAATCCAGTTGTTGAAATGAAGACCACGATGGGAAATATAGAGGTTGAACTCTTGAAAAAAGATGCACCAATCTCCGTAAAGAACTTTTTAAAATATGTTGAAGCAAAAAAATATGATGGGACCGTTTTTCACCGTGTCATCAGCAACTTTATGATTCAGGGGGGAGGCTTTACGACTTCAATGGATAAAGTTAGTGGCTTTGCTCCTATTAAAAATGAAGCAAAAAATGGGATCTCAAATACAGAGGGAACACTTGCAATGGCACGTACTAATGACGTTAACAGCGCGACCAACCAATTCTTCATCAATGTAAAAGATAATAATTTCCTCAATCACAGTGGTCAGAATTATGGCTATGCCGTTTTTGGACGAATAGTGAAAGGGATGTCGACAGTTAATAGAATAAAAAAAGTTAGGACTGGCAGCAAGGGTGGATACCAAAATGTACCGTTACTACCAGTAGTTATTAATAGCATTCGAGTAAAAAAGTAACTCGATAAAAGAGGGTATATGAAAGTAGAAAAAAACAGTGTTGTAAGTATTGAATACACACTTACTGATAGCGAAGGAAATGTACTTGATACTTCAGTTGGGCATGAGCCTCTTCAGTACGTTCAAGGCGTTGGCGCAATCATTCCTGGCCTTGAAAGAGAAATGAAAGATAAAGTCGTGGGCGACAAGTTCAAAACTGTTATCGCGCCAGTAGATGGTTATGGGGAGCGTAACGACTCAATGATTCAAGAACTTCCTAGGACGCAGTTTGGTGAGCAAGAAGTTGCAATTGGTCAGCAGTTTCAGGTTATGACCGGGCAAGGTGCTCACAATCTTACAGTAATGGAAATCAAAGATGACGTTGTTATCGTTGATGGAAATCACCCTATGGCAGGAATCACTCTTAATTTTGATATCGAAGTTAAAGAAGTACGTGTTGCCACTGAAGAGGAGCTTAAGCCATTCGCAAGTGACGATGGTGGTGGCTGTGGAAGTGATTCCGGTGGATGTGGGGGCTGTGGCGGAGGATGTCACTCTTAATCGGTCTAGCATGAATAAGCATGAACAAGCTGAAATTAAAGAAGCAATAAAAAAAGAAATTTGTCAGATATTAGAGGATATAGTGGGTCTCAAGGAAAACTCGAGACCCATTCCTCCTGACAATGCAATTGGTCGACTCACTCGTATGGAGGCCATCAATGAAAAATCGATTGTTGAAGCAAATCTAAGAAAAACAAAATTACGATTAGAGCGACTTAATGCCGCTCTTGACCGCGTTGATACTGAAAGTTTTGGCGAGTGTGTTATATGCGAAGGACCCATACCTATGAATAGGCTGCGAGTACTTCCTGAAAGCACAGTATGTGTGGATTGTTTAAACAATTCAGACGATTAGGCCATTGTGTGTGATTGAACCATTGGTCTTTTCTTATCGTATTTTGGTCCTTGAATTTGGCGCTTACCTTTTTCAACAGTCAATTCTCGTCCGCCCATGTCTTTCCCATTTAAGGCAGCGATAACGTTATTGGCATCCTGTTGCTTTTCCATTTCAATGAATCCATAACCTTTTGACTTGTTGTTGTAAGAATTTCTTACAATCTTAGCAAGCGAGACTTCACCAAACTCAGCAAACATCTCTTTTAATTGGTCTTCATCAGTTGTGAATGGGATATTCCCGATATAAAGTTTATAGCTCACAGTTACCTCCAAGTATCTTTGATCTATGAGATTGGATACTTAGTCTGAACCATGGATAAGAGGGAATCAAATAAAGAAAACTAAAATATTAGCAAAAGAATTTCTTGGTTTTTTCTTAACGTCGTTTTGCCTTTATACAAAATCTCATGGGAGCGGGGTGTCCTTCAACCGTTTTCGTTGGATCTTCAGGGTCGATAAAGTCATTTAATGACTGAAATGGAGCAGGGCACCATGGGGTATTACGTTGTTCCTCATCAGTTAGAGGAGTTGCAGCAATTACTTCTACGTCTATAAACTTCGCCTTTTTTGCCCAGTTGATGAAACAGCTCAGAGTAGGAATAAACCAAACATTTCTCATCTTTGCATATCTATCCTCTGGGAAAAGAGCGTAGGACTCCTCGCCTGGAATACCAATCGTTTCCAAAATGGCCTCACCGCCTGGAACTAATGCCTCGCGAATATCAATTAGCTGTTGAATAGGGTGGCGATGATGGTAGATAATTCCCATAGAAAAAATAGTGTCGAAGAGGCCTTTAAAGCAATCTAGATGTTCAACACCAAATAGCTCAAAGTGAAGTTTGGAACTGTTTGCATATTTATTCATTACCTGAAATTGAGCATCACAAGCTGTCATGGGGTCAATACCAATTACGAGCTCAGGGTTTTGCTCAAGCATTCTGAACATGAAGTAACCATTGTTACAGCCAATATCTAGAATCTTTTTCCCTTCCAGTGAGGAGATAGAATTTTTCAGGCGCTCCCACTTAAAGTCTGAGCGCCATTCAGCATCGAGTTCAATTCCAAAAAGGTTAAATGGCCCTTTTCGCCAAGGAAGCATCGACTGCATACTATCAATAATTTGTTTTTTTTCTTCCTCTGAAATTTCAGAGCTATCGCCAATAGTGACTGCAGCTTGAGAATAGTTAAATGACTTTGTGTGTACTTCGGGGAGAGATTTTAGTGCATTGAGGTAATCGAGGTTCGATTCTCTGTCCCACCATAAATCTCTTTCTTTTTTGATTTCAATAAGACGATTAAGGTCAACATTATTTTGATATTCGTTTAGGTACTCCAAGGTCATTATTTAATTCCAATGAAACATGCAAAGTTATACCAGCGAAAGATTACTTCAACTTTTTTAAAGCCTGCTTTTTTTAGAAGCTCAATTTGTCTTTCAGGTGTAAGGGGAACGAGAACGTTTTCAAGCGCTTCGCGTTTTTGTGAGATCTCTAGTTCAGAGTATCCATTTCGCCTCTTGAAATCGTAGTACAGGTCAATCAAAAGATCATTAACAGTATGGTTTGTGCATTTAATCTTTTCGCTAAGAACAAAGACGCCACCTGGTTTCAGTGAGCGATAGATCTTTTTTAGTAGCTCTGGTCTTTTCGCAGTATCGATAAATTGTAGAGTATAATTCATAACTGCAAACATAGATTTTTGAAGCTTGATATTTTCAATGCTGTCGCAAATTAACTCTGTATTTGTGATTTTTTTTCGTTTTAATTTAGCACGACATTTTTCAAGCATTGGCCCTGAACTATCGATGCCTATAAAGTTTGCCTTTTGTTTTTTATTTTTTAAAAATTTATCAACAATTGAAATGGTTGTTCCCGTAGAGCACCCGATATCGTATATTATTTCGTTATCAAGCTTTAGTCGCCCCGCCAAATCTAAAATTATTCGATGAATCTCATCGTAGAAAGGGATCGAACGGCTAAGCATATCGTCAAATACTTCTGCTACATCGCTGTTAAATTCAAAGCCTTTAATTTTCTTAAGCTCTGTGTCGAATATTTTGTCCTTTTTTGATTCCATAACCTTTGAATTACTGCACTAGGAACATTTTTACAAGAGATGTTAGCTAGAAACTAAATTTTGCTAGAAGTTAAATGACTTTTAAATGCTGTGAGCTTATAATAACAGTTACTTATGTTGTTAAATCAAATGTATTGTAGCTTACTCAAGTTAAATTACCTTTTGATTAATTCAGTCGTAGGTTAAAAATGTTATATAACTTTTGTGCAAGCAGTAATCGATATTCCAGAAGGGATTATCTTGAAAGGATAGGATATGAATACATTGTTTTCTGAGGGTAAGACCATATGGATCTTAGAAGAAAATCTACAAATGATATCTTTATATAAAGACATCTTAGATTTCAGATATGATACCACTTACTTTACTTCATTGGATGAATTTCAGGGGATGCTGGGAGATGCATCAAACAAGAAACCAGATCTCGTAATTAGTGAACTGATGGTTGGTGAAGACAACATCTTGAAGTTCATGCCAAAATTTAAAGAGGGTGATTTCTCATGTACACCACTAATTGTAATCTCAGAGATTGAAGATCTCGATGCAATTCGCTTTTGCTTTGATAATGGTGCTACAGACTATTTGGTAAAGCCAATTAAGAAAAATGAAGTACTAATCAAAATTGAAAATGCACTTGTTGGCCGTCAAAATGCTATATTAGGCATGGATCGTCGTGAGCTAAGCTTAGATGGTGCAAAAATAGATAACCTCACTGCGAAGCAGATTCAAGTGCTTTCGCTCTTCTTAAATTCGCCGTCAAGAATTGTTAATAGAACAGATATCTTGGACAAAGTTTGGGGTAATACTACAGTTCATCCAAAGACAGTTGATGTTCATCTATATAACTTGCGCCGCAAGCTTCATGAGTATGGGTATCTTATCCGCTCTGAGGGTGGTGGTCGCTGGATTCTTCTCTCAAATCGAGTTGAAGACCCTTTGCCAATGGCACAACACTAAATTATATATACTTGGGGCCCGCTTTTGCGGGTCTTGTTCTATCTGGTCAACAAGTTAAAATTCTGATACAAAACCTAAAATTAAATAACCATAATAATGTAGGACAAAATGCTATATTTTGATCATGCTGCATCAACTCCACTTAATACTGCTGGACTTGAGGTACTTAAAAAGTCACTAGAAGTGGATTTTGCAAATCCATCAGCTGCTCATAAGCTTGGAAAGGTTCTCTTAAAGAGAATAGAAGCTGCGCGAAAAACATTTCTTGAGTTGCTTAGGGCAACTGAGTATGACTTTATTTTTACCTCTTCGGCAACTGAATCTAATAATACTGTGATCAAAGGATTAGAGCTTTTTATTGAGGATTCAGTTATCGCATCAACTGGAGATCATCCTAGCTTAAGTGGACCGATTGCTTCTCTTAAAGACTTTTCATTAACGGAGCTTCCTCTTCTTGTTAGTGGAGAGGTCGACTACAGTGCCCTTGAGAAATTAGACCTTTCAAGTATCACTCTTCTTGCTATTGCCCATGTAAATAACCACACAGGTAATATTCAGGATGTTGAGCGAATCTCACAGATTATTAAATCTAGGTCTCCAAAAGCTCATGTCCACGTTGATGGAGTCCAGTCTTTTGGAAAAATTCCATTCTCCCTAAAGGGAAGTGCTATAGATAGCTACTCCATATCGGGACATAAGATAGGTGCCTCGAAAGGAATCTCTGGCCTTTATTTAAAAAAGGGAATTGCTCTTTCTTCTCTTCTCTGTGGTGGTGGTCATGAAGGGGGAAGACGTTCTTCTACTCTTTTTGCTCCACTTATTTTTGGCTTTGAAGCAACAGCATTAGATGTATTTAATAAACTTGAAGATCATTACGATTTAGTCGAAGCTTATTACCAAAAAGTTAAGAGCTCTATCGAAAGAGAGCTGCCGAGTATTAAATTTCCATTTGAAAATGTTTCTCCTTATATTTTAACTTTTGTGGTTCCAAAAATTTCGAGTGACATTGTGATGCGCCACCTAGAGCGTGATGACGTGTTTGTTGCCAGTAGCTCAGCTTGTTCGTCAAAAGTTAAGGGATTCAGTCCTGTGTATCAGGCGTTAAAACTACCTGTTGAGGAGCACAAAAATGTTCTCCGTATTTCTTTTTCATATACTCAAACTGAAAATGAGTTGAATCAGTTTGTAGATAAATTTACTCAGTGTTTAAGCAGTTTGAAATTTCTAATTAAATAAGGGATCCAATGAAAGAAGTTCTAATGATTAATGTTGATGAATTGTGGCTAAAGGGAAAAAACCGCCCTCAATATTTTCGCGCAATCAAGTCTCACCTGAAGGATTTATTTAAAAAGTCCCATGGGGTGTCAACGACAATTATAAATGTAAACCAAAGGCTTGTTGCAACAAGCGAGAAGGCATTTGCCAGAGATATTCAGGATAGAATTATAAATGTTCCCGGCGTTCACTCTATTTGCCTTGCCGAAATGGCACCTCTGGACCTTGAGGAGGCAAGCAAGATTGCAATTGCTCAACTCGATAAGATGGAGTCTTTTCCAAAGACCTTTAAGGTCACCTGTAAGCGAATAAATAAACAGTTTGATATGAGAAGCATGGATGCCGCTAGAGAAATGGGGGCAATCTTGCTTAGACACTACGATGGAACTGAAAATGCCCTTAAGGTAGATGTTCGTAAGCCTCAGGTTTTCGTTGATCTTAAAATTCACCGCGATGGAATCTATGTCAGTACAGAGAAGAGATTGGCCATTGGTGGGCTTCCATGGGGGACAAGTGGTCACTTGGTAACTATGCTTTCTGGCGGATTTGATTCCCCTATTGCTAGCTATATGATGGCCCGCCGTGGTTGTAAGCAAACGTTTGTGTTTTTCTATGCTTACCCTTATGTGGGGGAGGAAGTTAAGGAAAAACTTTTAGATATGGCCAGTAAGCTTGGAGAGTTTCAACGGGGCTCAAAAATCTATATTGTTCCCTTTGGAGATCTGCAGGACTTAATTGCGAAGAGCTGCAAGGAAGAGTATCGCACACTTCTGTTTAGAAGAATTATGGTTGAATGCTCTACTGAATTGGCGTCAAGAATAAAGGCCTCTGCGCTGCTTACAGGGGATGCGCTAGGACAGGTTTCAAGTCAGACCTTAGAGAATATTTCCTATATAGATAGGGTTTCTAAGCTTCCTATCTTTAGACCTTTGATTGGTTTTAATAAAATTGAAATTGTTAATATGTCTAAAGTCGCAGGTACCCATGATATTTCAGTAAGGCCTCACGATGATGCCTGTAGCTTGTTTGCACCAAAACACCCTGTGATTAGGCCTGATCTTGAGTATCTTAAGGAATTTGAATCGAGCTTCAAATATGAGGATGCTGTAAAGAATGCTGTTGATCGTTCTGAGATTTATGCAATCAGCTCTATTGGTGAGGTAAAACTGGTCTCTGACCCGATAGAATAATCCGCTTGAAATCTACACCATTCAATAAGAGAATAGAGGGAGTGAAAATAAAATATTTGCTCCCTCTTTTACTATTTCTTGTTGCCTCTCAGTCTTTTGGGGGGATGAAACGCATTCTTCTCAAGTGGGATGACCCAATGATTGCTTCGGGTGGCCATCAGGGAGAGATATTCCAAGTTGGCGCAGTTGGGCATAAATCTGTGCATCAATTTACTTCCAGTAAAAATCGCTATATTTGGAAATCTGCACTCGATGGTTTTTTTCTTTTGAAGGTTTCCCCACTAAATAGCGATGGACTTGTAGTCTCTGAAGAAATTCAAGAGAAAAAAATCTTTATCAGTAACCCTCCCGATGGAGTTAAATTCCTACGTCAGTATCTTTGTGAAGAGGATTATCGATATGATTGGAATAAGGCAGTTGGAAAGGCAAAATATCTCCTTAGGCTGTATGATATGACAGCAAGTAGAGTCGTCTATCGGCAACTTTCTCGAAGTAACCAAGTTAGCTTTCAAAAAGAAATGTTTGTAAAAGGTCACCGCTACCACTTTAGTGTTATTGAAGGCAGAGTAGGGGGAGAGGTTAGACTTGGAGTAAATCGCTATCTCGACTTTAGAGCATGTGATGAAAGGCCTCAAAAAGTATTGCCACCTCTCACTAAAATGGGTGCAAATATTTATTACACTCCTCGCTATTCTATCCATAAACAAGAGGGTTCCAGCACTCTTGGTAGTGAACCGTTTTCCTATGTCTCCTTTGGTGGAGACTTTGAATCTCCACGACTTGGAAAAAGTAGCTACTGGGGTCGCTTTGATTATCATAGTTACAATAGACCCTCCGGTTCTATCTTTATTGAGGAAATAAGTGCTGAAGTTCTTTATAAAAGGCATATGGGCGTAAGTTGGACTCTTTTGGCCGGTTTAGAATATGAAGACTTTGGAAGCTTTAATAGTGAAGCAGAGGCAGTATCAGGTAGTATTTTAGAAGATCGTCATCGCTTGGTATATGGTGAGCTTGGGGCGATTAAGTTATTTTGGCCTTTAGATAAACGTCTTGAGGTTAAATTTGTTTTGGGATACTCGGTTTATAGCTCAACTATCTTTGGAGACGCGAAAAGCTCAAAACAAAGTGTCTACACGGGCCATAAATTCAAGCTCGTAACCGACCTCTACCTTACACAAAACTTTTTTATTAAAGGTGGAATTGAGGGGAGAGTTCTCTCCGGAAATGATAATTATTCACGCTACGATATATTTTTTGGACCAGGGGTGAGTTACTGACCATTTTCGTCCATTTCTTTTCAGGTTTCTCCATAGGTAAAATCAAATATCTTGGAACTGATTAGTTTCTATTATAAAATATTTAAGAACATATGAGGAGTATATTTATGAGCACTGACCAACTTGCATCTTGGAAGTCACTTTCCAAACACGTTGAGGATCTAAAAACTAAATCTATCAAGGAACTGTTTTCTAAAGACAGTAAAAGAGGAGAGCAGTTTTCAATAAGCCGTGAGGGAATCTTTTTTGACTACTCTAAGCACAGAGTCACAGAAGAAACAATGAAACTCCTAGTCGACCTTGCAGATGAAGCGGGACTAAAGGATGCAATTGATGGAATGTTTTCAGGAAAGAAAATAAACCGCACAGAAGATCGCGCAGTCCTGCATGTTGCACTTCGAAATCGATCAAATACCCCAATTGAATTTGATGGTGAAGATGTTATGCCCGCCATTAATACTGTTTTAGAAAAAATGGTTACCTTTTCTAATCGTGTCCGAAGTGGAGACTGGTTAGGTCACACAGGTAAGAAAATTAAAAATATTGTTAATATTGGAATTGGAGGGTCAGACCTTGGGCCTGTGATGGTTTACGAGGCGCTTAAGTCTTACTCCGATCGCAATCTATCTGTTCACTTTGTCTCAAATGTTGATGGTACTCATATTGCAGAAGTTACGAGAGCAATTGACCCAGAGGAAACTTTATTCATTATTGCTTCAAAGACGTTTACGACCCAAGAGACGATGACAAATGCTGAGAGCGCAAAATCATGGCTTCTAAAGCACTATAATGGCGACGCTAAAGCTGTTGCTGCACACTTTATTGCACTATCGACTAATGAAGAGAAGGTTTCTGAGTTTGGAATTGATACCGCAAATATGTTTGAGTTTTGGGACTGGGTAGGGGGGCGTTATTCATTAACTTCTGCCATTGGCCTACCTGTTATGATCTCTATTGGTCCAGATAATTTTATGAAGCTACTCGATGGTTACCATGCAATGGATAACCATTTTAAAACTGCTCCATTTTCTGAAAACATTCCCGTCTTAATGGCCCTGCTTGGTGTTTTGTACAACAATTTTTTTGGTGCCGAGTCCCATGCTATTTTACCATATGACCAGTATATGAGTCGCTTTCCTGCTTATTTTCAGCAAGGAGATATGGAGAGTAATGGTAAGAATATTGACCGAGATGGAAAACCTGTTAACTATAGTACTGGTCCAATTATTTGGGGAGAGCCAGGAACTAATGGACAGCATGCATTCTACCAGTTGATTCATCAGGGGACTAAGATTATCCCATGTGATTTTATTGGGTTTGCTCAGTCGCAAAATCCAATCAGTGATCACCACGATAAGTTGATGGCAAATTTCTTTGCTCAGACCGAAGCTCTTGCTTTTGGTAAGAGCAAAGAGGCCGTTGAAAAGGAAGAGACTAATCCTGAACTCGTTCCATTTAAAACTTTTGAGGGGAACAGGCCGACCACTACTTTCATGGCGGAGAAGCTTTGTCCTTCTACTCTTGGAAAGCTCATTGCAGCATATGAGCATAAGATTTTCTCACAGGGAATTATTTGGAATATTTACTCTTTTGATCAATGGGGAGTACAGCTTGGAAAAGTTCTAGCTTCATCTATTCTCCCTGAGCTCGGAAAAGAGGCGAACTTAGAGCTTAAACACGATTCATCAACGAATCAGTTAATTAAATATTATAGAGATAACAAGTAAAAACTTATGGCAAGTATTCAAAGTATGTTCCTATTTCTTTCCGGCTTCATTGTTATTAGTTTAGCAGCGAAGCAGGTTGGAAAGTATTTTAAAGACTATAAACTTCCACTCATTAGTGGCTTTTTATTCACTGGAATTATCGCCGGCCCATATGTTTTAGGACTTATTGGCAGTGATGCGGTAAAAAGCTTGTCATTTATTGATCAGATCTCACTTGCCTTCATTGCCTTCATTGCAGGTAGTGAGATCTATGTCGAAGAGTTTAGATCTCTTTTTAAGAGTATAAGAAAAGTTACTGCGTTTATGGCAGTCACAACGCTCACTGTTGTCGCAACTGTAATCTTTCTTTTTTCTGACCAAATTCCCTTTATGGGCGCTATGAGTCTATTAGAAAGAATAGGTGTTTCTCTTTTGGCCGGAGGGATCTTATGTGCAATCTCTCCTTCCTCTACTGTCGCCGTTATTAAGGAGTTGAGAGCGAAGGGTCCATTTACCCAAATATCATTAGGCGTTACCGTCTTTATGGATGTCATCGTCGTCACTCTTTTTGCATTTAACTCATCTATCGTTGATGCAATATTTAAAGATGTTGGTTTCAATCTGTGGTTTTTAATCACCTTGATTCTAGAGATTGGAGCTTCAGTTGTTTTAGGTATTGCTGTTGGTAAGCTGATGTGTGTCGTCACAGGTCTGCGCATTCCTCCAAAGGTAAAAGCTATTACCTATTTGGTTATGGGTTATATGGTGTTCTCTGGAACCCACTTTTTTGAAGAGTTTATGCATCATCAGTTTGCGATTGAAGTGGTATTTGAACCTCTTTTGATCTGTATGATTGCAAGCTTCTTTGTTTCAAATCGCTCTGAAAATCGCGATGAGTTTTTGACGATCATGGAAAAGACATCCATGCCCATCTATGTGATTTTCTTTACTCTCACTGGTGCTTCTCTAAATCTAGAACTTCTTTCTTCGGTGTGGGCAATTGCTCTTACTATTTTCATTGCGCGAGTTGGTGGACTATTTGTTGGGAGTTTTGCTGGTGGAATGCTGGATGGTCAAAAGGCTAAAGTCAGTTCTCGCTTTTGGATGTCATTTATAACCCAGGCAGGAGTGGGACTTGGTCTTGCTAAAGAGGTATCTGTTTCCTTTCCCGAATGGGGAGATGAATTTGCAACTCTCGTTATTTCAGTCATCGTTATTAATCAGATCTTAGGACCTGCATTTTTTAAGTTTGCCATTATATCTCTAAAAGAATCTCACACTCGAAAGAGCGACTCTCTCTACGAGGGAAAAAGAAAGGCAGTTATATTTGGTATCTCTGGTCAGTCGGCCACCTTAGCACTACAGCTAAAGTCTCATCACTGGAAGGTTAAAATAGCTTGTCCCCGTAGAGATGAAGTAGAGGAAGTGATGAACTCTGAGATTGAAGTTCATCCATTGCCTGACTTTGAGCTGTCTACGATTCGTGAACTCGGAGCAGAAAAAGCGGGAGCTTTTGTCTTCATGCTTAGTGATGATGAGAATTATGTTCTTTGTGAGCATATTTATGAGCACTATGGAGAGGCAACTATGATTGTTCTTCTCAATGAACGTGCAAATTACGACAAGTTTAAAGAGTTAGGTTGTCTTATTGTTTCTCCGTCAACTGCAATTATAAGTCTTCTCGATCATTTTGTAAGATCTCCATCAGGTGCTTCACTTCTTCTTGGAATGGAAGATAAACAAGATATTGTGGACATTACAGTGCGCAACCCTAATCTCTATGGCGTGTATCTAAAAGATATGCGTCTGCCTCTGGATGTTCTTATTGTGTCGCTTCATCGGCATGGGAGAAATCTCGACGTGCATGGAAATATCAAATTTCAAGTTGGTGATATCGTCACGATCGTTGGAAGTGAAGAGAGTCTTGAGGATGTGACAATACGATTTGGGGTATAGGGAACTATTGTTACACGTTGTTTTTAGATAGACTGCGTGCTAAATTCTGACTGAGTGTTGCGTTAAAATAAAGGTTACCTGTGATTGAATATGTTATTCCTGAAAATCCCGATGATAGAATATTAAATCGAGCATCTCTCTTGATGGAGGAAGGCGGCATTGTCTGTTTTCCTACAGATACCAACTGGGTATTCGCTGCCAGTACTGATTCAAAGAAAGGTATTGATGCCCTTTATGTAATAAAAGGTGCAGAGAAGGGGAAGCACTTCAGCATGATGTGTAGTAACATTTCTGAAGCAAGTCAGTACGGTATAATATACGACAGCGCTTTTAAAAAGATCCGCAAAGTTCTTCCGGGGCCCTTCACTCTCATTTTTGAGCCAACAAAAGAACTCCCCCGGGCCATTCGTGGCTATCGAAAAGAAAAAGAAATCGGAATTCGTATTCCTGCTTCAAATTTATGTAAGCGGTTACTGGAAGCAACAGGCAAACCAATTATTACGACATCAATTACCCATGAAATGCTTGAGAAAACAGATGCTGGAATCTACTTAGATCAAGATAGCATGATCTATAGCTACCAGCTTGAAGAAGCATATGGGCATCGCCTAAAGATGATTATTGATCCGGGAGACTTTGAGTTTCATGGAAGTAGTTCTGTAATTAGCTTTGCTACAGATGATGGATCTCCCGAGGTTATCCGAGCTGGAGCTGGTGACGTCTCTGTCTTTCTCTAATTCTGTGAGTTCATTCTCACCTCCTTGTTTTCCCCTTTTAAGAGTTGTATTATAAGTGTCTGTTAAAAATTAAAAAAGGTTATTTATGGAAGAAATTAAAGATCAGGAAACTCCTAATCAAGATCCAATTAGTGAAGCTCAAAAAAGAAAAAAATATATCATCAAAGAGATCTATTCGATTATTCTTATCGTTGTGGGAGTATTCGCATTCCGCTCTACCTTCTATGAGCCATTTCGTATTCCAACTGGGTCGATGATCCCAACTCTTATGATTGGCGACTTTATTGTTGTTGATAAATGGGCGTATGGATTTAAGGTTCCGTTTTCTGATATGTTTACTGACCCAGTATATGTGACAACACCCTCATCTCCTGAAAGGGGAGATGTTGTAGTTTTTAAATATCCTGTGGAGCCAAATATTAACTATATTAAGAGAGTTATTGGGGTTCCTGGTGATGAAGTTGAGATGATTGATAAGGTTGTCTATGTAAATGGAAAAGTTATTGAGAGGGAGATCATACCAGGGAAAGAGATATTTGCTGATATGGATGAGAAATTTCAACAATATTCTTTCAATTTTTACAAAACAAAAACTGGAAATCATACTCACATTGTTCAAACAGAAAGACAGTCTTATAATAAGGCGACTATTCCTACATTCACAGTCCCAAAAGATAAGTATTTTGTAATGGGCGACAATCGCGATTTTTCAGCGGATTCTCGCTGGTGGGGGTTTGTTCCTTTTGAAAATATTAAGGGTAAGGCGCGTTTTATCTGGTTCTCAATGCGTTTCCCTTGGGATCAAAATGGCTTTAAAATGCGCTTTCACCGGATTGGTCATTTGATCGATTGGTGGCAGGAAGACTAGGGTCGTGGGGGAGTACAACTTTCCATATAAAGCGATCGAACCAATTCATTATTTTTCTTAAAAAGATAAAGAGAGGACCCAATATTTAAAAAATGCTGGGTCTTTTTTTATACCTTCGGGTCTGAGTAAGTAGGAGATATTATATGAAATTTTCAAATGAAGGTGCTCGTATAAAGTACGCTCTTGGAATTAATGAAACACAAGCAGAGGCACGCAAGAAGATATCCCATTTGGCCATTGGTGCTCACCAGGATGATATTGAAATTATGGCACTTCATGGAATTGTTGAATGCATGGGTGCCGAAAAAAAACATTTTGCTGGTATGACTTGTACTGCTGGTGGCGGAAGTTCGCGTAGTGGTTACTATCAAAATTTTACTGATGCGCAAATAGAGAATATTAGAATTAGAGAGCAGGAAAGAGCTGCGGAAATTGGTGGGTACAAGCTAATTGCTCAACTGGTTCACAAGAGCTCTGCTGTCAAAGAGGGAGACTCCGACTTTATTAATGACCTTACCCTTGCAATCAAAGAGCTATCTCCAGATGTAGTTTATACTCATAATCTTGCTGACAAACATGATACCCATGTCGCTGTATCAATTGCAGTGATTAAGGCCATTCGCTCACTAGATAAAAGTATGAGGCCATCAAAAATATATGGTTCTGAAGTCTGGCGCGGTCTTGATTGGATGCAACCCGAGGACAAAGTGTGCTTGGATATAAGTGGCGAGGAAGGTTTTGCACATTCGCTTATCAGTGTATTTGACTCACAGATCGGTGGTGGCAAGCGTTACGATCTCGCGACCCTTGGGAGAATGAGAGCAAATTCTACTTATGCTGATTCTCACTCTACTGATGTGGCCACCCACCTTTGGTATGCTATGGATCTTACTCCACTTATTGAAGATGATCATTTAGACATCGGCAGTTACGTTAAAAACATTCAAATGAACTTTGTAAATGATGTCGAAAATCGTATTTCTAGATTTTTGTAAGAGGAATGAATGGAAGTAATTATTTTAAAAAATAGTGAACGTTGTTGCCTTGAAGCTGCTAAAATCGCTGTAAAATATCTTAAGGATTTGGACACTCCGGTCTTTGGTCTGCCCACAGGTAGTAGTCCTTTGGGGTTTTATCGTCAGCTCATTCGCATGCATCAAGAAGAAGGCCTAAGTTTTAAAGGGATGACCTCATATAACTTAGATGAGTATGTTGGAATAGGAACTCATCATCCCGCAAGTTACTGCACCTTTATGGAGAACAATTTTTTTAAGTATATAGATGCTGACAGTAAAAATCTTCATCTTCCCAACGGGATGGCAAATGATATTGTAAAAGAATGCTCAGACTATGAAGAGATGATCTCTAATGGGGGAGGAATTGATCTGCAACTATTAGGGATTGGTGGAAATGGTCATATTGCTTTTAATGAACCCGGCTCTTCTCTCACTTCTCGTACTAGAGTTAAGACATTGACGGATAAGACTAGACAAGATAATTCTTCGGCCTTTGAGAGTCTTGATCACGTTCCAATGCATGTTATAACTATGGGGGTTGGAACAATAATGGAAACTCGGCATATTGTAGTTTTGGCATTTGGAGCAGATAAAAGTGAAGCAGTTGCAAATATGGTTGAAGGGCCAATTACATCGAGTTGTCCTGCATCTATCCTTCAAATGCATCCTAGGGCAACAATCATTATAGATGAAGCGGCGAGCATAGACCTAGCACGTTCGGATTACTATAAATGGGTATATAATAACAGGCCACATTGGCAACGATCATAGGCTTAAAGGACTGAGGTTTTATGGATTTTTTTGAAATATTGGGTTACGTTGCTTCATTTATCGTTTTAATTTCAATTGCAGTAAAAAATGTAAAGCGGTTTCGCTGGATAAACTTATGTGGTGCCAGTTCATTTGTTGTCTATGGTCTCTCTATTGGCGCCTATCCTATAGCTGCCATGAACTCAATTATTGTTTTCCTTGATATCTATTTCTTATATCAAATATATAATCGAAAAGATTACTTCGACATAAATGAGGAGCTTGAGGGGCACGAATTTTTCATTAAGCGTTTTTTTGATTTTTATGGAGATGAAATTAAGCGCTACTTTCCAGAGTTTTCTTTTGACCAGATTACCTCTCCAAAGCTGATTTTAGTTTCTCGTAACATTAATCCTGTAGGGCTTTTTGTTTATGAGAAGGATCTAGACTCAAGATCAATTATTATTCATCTCGACTTTGCTTGTCCCGATTACCGTGACACCAAAAACTTTTTTTACTTACTTCAAGAGAAAATTGAGGATTTTAAGCGGGAAGGGCATGTACGCTTTGTCAGTAAATCAAGTTCCCCAGATCATATCAAGTACTTAGAAAGAGTAGGGTTTAAACGTTCAATTAGTGGTGATCGCTATGAGCTTCCTCTTTAGTCCCAAATACGATTAGCATTGCGCATTTCTCTTGGAAAAGAGTATTATTATTTATAATTACCTGAAATAATGTGAGTTGTTTTTTTCATTCTGTGCTAGCGGGAATGATCAAAATCTGATAATTTTAATTGATTAGTTCAAGTTAAATAAATCCCTTTTTCACATAGGAGAACCTAATGGCCTTTAACCTCAGAAACCGCAATTTTTTAAAGTTACTCGATTTCAGCTCAAAGGAAATCAAACATATGATTGATCTTGCGATCGACCTCAAGCGAGCTAAGTATGCGGGGATCGAGGAGCAAAAACTTAAAGGTAAAAACATTGCTCTCATTTTCGAAAAAGCATCAACAAGAACTCGTTGCTCATTTGAAATTGCTGCCTACGACCAAGGTGCCCACGTAACATACCTCGGGCCAAGTGGTTCACATATTGGAAAAAAAGAATCTGTTGCAGATACTGCCCGTGTTCTTGGTCGCCTTTATGATGGAATTGAGTACCGTGGCCATGGTCAAACAATTGTTGAAGACCTAGCAAAGTATTCTGGAGTACCAGTATGGAATGGCTTAACAGATGAGTTTCATCCAACCCAAATTCTTGCTGACTTTATGACAATGATTGAGCACTCAGATAAGCCACTTCATAAAATGAAATTCTGTTACTTAGGTGATGGGAAAAATAATATGGGCAACTCACTTATGGTTGGTGGAGCAAAAGTCGGTCTAGATTTTAGAATTGCTGCTCCTAAACAGTGTCAACCCGATGCAGAACTGGTAGCGCAGTGTCGTGAGATTGCAAAAGAAACTGGCGCAAAAATTACCATCACTGAAGATGTAGCAGAGGCCGTTAAAGACTGTGACTTCCTTTATACAGACGTATGGGTATCAATGGGTGAGCCTGATTCAGTATGGGAAGAGAGAATTAAGCTTCTCACTCCTTATCAAGTTAATGCAGATGTAGTGAAGAAAACGGGAAATCCACATGTTAAATTTCTCCACTGTCTTCCTGCTTTCCATAATAGAGATACTCAAGTTGGTGAAGATATTTTTCAAAAATTTGGGCTTGATGGACTTGAAGTCACAGAAGAAGTATTCGAATCTCCAAACTCAATCGTTTTTGATGAGGCTGAAAATAGACTACACTCTATCAAGGCAATTATGGTTGCAACTCTAGGCGCATAAGGAGAAATCATGACCCTAACTGGAGATCTGGAAAAGATTCATTCTAAATATCAGAGTATCTTGGCAGTTACTGAGCCATATTTACTTACATATCCTGGAAACCTTGATCATATGAATCTCAAGCCTTTTGGGCATGAAATTCCTCGTGAAAATATAATTTCTTGTATTGATTCAACTCGTAAGGATTTTTTCAATGCTCTCCAGATGCTTGATAAGCTCTCTTTTGGTCCTGTTGGTATGCCAATGGAAAAGTGGGTTTTCTTTGATTGTGGAGAGATGGTTGGTGCCATATATGGCCTTGCAGTCCGCGGAGATAAGCTTGATGCTGCTATTCTAAAACAATACAGTCTTCCAGCGGACTATACAGACCTCGTACCAGTATCTATGTATATTGCCATTCCGATGGCAAAGCCTGGAGCATGGTTTGGTCACAATCTTTGCAGCGCTAATAGTTTTCTGGCAGAGCATTATAACTTTTCAGGACTCGCTGTTTTAACCAAGGCACTTGGGGTTAAAACAATGAATATTCATGAGGCCTTTGGGGCAACTCAGTGGGAATCTGGATCTCTAAATATTCACCTCCAATTGGCGAATATGGAAGTTCATAGTTCCTACACTCCAGCGCACTCATTTGAGAAGACGATGACTTATCGTTCGCACTATACAGATGAAAAACTACTAACAGCACTTTCTGGTACACCTAGAGTTGCAGAAGAGTTTGATTTTCTAGTAGACGTGTCTGATCCTGAGTTTTACAAAAATATGCAAAAGAAGATTGAGGCAAAAGAAGAGGATTATACAATCGTTGGAAGGCCTGTATATCAAGATGGCAAAACTTTTCTTCCTTTGAAGAAAGGTCATATCTAAAGGAATTTTATGATACCGCACGTTTATTCTGAAATTGGAAGGTTGAAGAAAGTCATGGTACATGCTCCCGGTCCAGAAGTAGATATTGTTACACCTAATGGTGCTAACGATCTTCTTTTTGAAGATATTCTCTTCGGCGACCTCGCTAGAACTGAGCACGAAATTATGTGTAAGGTTTTCCATAAGTATGGAGTGGAGACATGCCACGTTTTAGATCTTTTAATTGAATCACTGGTAGCAGCACCTAAAGACGCAGTTTATGGGCTTGTTCAAGAAATTATAAATCTTGAGGGCCTAGGAGATTCAGTACTTGATAAGCTAAAAGGCCTAACTCTTGATGAGCTAGGTCATGCATTTATTGAGGGGATTGAACACGGCCCTAAGGATATGACAGATGATAACCTCTATATCCTCGCCCCTATTCCAAACCTGATTTTTGCTCGTGATCCTGTAATTATGTGTCACGACAAAGTTCTTGCTACCTCGATGGCAGAAAAGGTTAGAACGAGAGAAGCTCGATTGATGGTATTTATATTTACGAATCATCCTGAGCTAAAAGCACCTGAATCTATAATCGATATGAGTAAAATCGGAAAATGCGATACTGATAAGCTAACCCTTGAGGGGGGAGACTTTCTCGTTATTGATGAAAAGACTATCGCTATCGGGTGTTCACTCAGAACAACGATTGATTCTATTAAGCTAATTGGAACGGAACTCTCTAAGCTTGGTATTGAGAATTTAGTTGTTCCTATGCTTCCAAAACAGGTGGCATTTATTCATATGGATACAACCTTTACTCGGATCAGTGAGAATGAGTGCTTGTTCTACCCGCCAATTTACGCAAAGGATAGTCCAACACGCTCAGATATTCTTTACTTTGACTTAACGAAGCGGCCGCTAGTAGAGAAAAAGTACGATTATATCATCGATTGTTTCTCCGATATTGGGATTGAAATGAATCCTATATATTGTGGTGGTAAGGAAAGTCTTATCGACCAGCAACGTGAGCAGTGGACACAAGGATCAAACTCAGTGTGTATTGCTCCTGGTATCATCCTAACTTACTCTCGTAATGTGAAGACTATCGAAGAGTTGGCAAAGGCCGGATATATGTGTGTGTCCGCAGAAGAGGTGATTAAGCCACACTTTAATGCTGATTTAAATCGTAAAACCGTAATCCTTTTAAAAGGCGAAGAGCTCTGTAGAGCGAGAGGGGGACCTCGCTGCCTTACACACCCACTATTTAGAGAGAAGCTCTAAAAGTATATTGCCTCCCAGATGGGAGGCATTTTTGTATTTGGGCCAGAAAGTCGGTACCAAATTCTCTGGTATTGAATCCTATTCTCTGCGATAATTATCGCATTAGTAGGATTAAGACAGGTGTAAAGCATGGATGCTATTTATGACAACATTGTCATTGGAAGTGAACTCACTTCTTTTGCCACGACTAAGTCGTTACTAGAACTATCTAGTAACTCAATTCAGTTATGTTCGCTTTCTAAGCGAGATATATTTTCTTATGACCAGTACAAAATTCACCGCCCATTTTTCTTCTTTAACCGAGAAGTTGAGACATGGAAGTTAATTGATAGTTTAGGGCTTCGTTGTGAAGTTGCCACTATCGATTTGAAGGATTTTCTTCCCCATATATTTATTAGTAATTCCATTGAAAGGATCCCCCTTGGGGTTATGGCCCTTCTCACATCATCTATTGTTACAATAAAAGCAAAGCTTGCATTGCTCAAAAATATTTTTTTGCCCATCGAGTTATCACAAAACACCTCATTATATGATTACTTAAATAATATCTTTGAAAGTGATGAGGCAGAAGTTGTTGCTGAAATAATCTGTTCAAAGCTAAGAGGAGGGGAGCCTAGAAAGTTAGACTATCTTGGACTTTACCCCGAATTGCTCCCTCTCTCTCACAGCAAAGTTTCACTTTATAGTGCTTTTACAAAAGGACTGCGTAGAGAGTTTGGCGGTCAAAATAGAGTTAGAGTGATAAGTGGCGGTGAGGTTAAGATAAAGTCTAAGCTAGTGACTGAGCTTGGAGTTAATGTTCATTATGGTGTAACTGTAAACTCGATAAAAAAGAGTGGAGCTACTTATCGTATCTATGCCGGTGACTCAGTTTATCTCTGCCATAATATTGTTTTTGCATGTCCTGCAGTTCTCTCTGGTGGCCTTCTGAAGGATATTGATCTTGAGTTGTCTGACTTGCTTCGTTCAATACAATATTCTCGATCGATAGAAGTATCTCTAACATTTAAATCAGAGGATCTTTCTCTCCCAATTAAGGGAAGGGGTATTATTTTTCCAGAGCAGGAAAAAACTAGAATTCGCCGATTAAATCTTCTTGGCAAGGATCATCAGTTTACTTATATCCGATGCATGTTCGATGGTCATGATGGTAATTTATGGGGTAGATCTGATTCAGACCTTGAAGATCTAGCTTATTTGGAAGTGAAGTCAATACTTCGTTCAAGTGGAATTGTTATTGATTCATGGATTAATAAAAAAGAGAATAACCTGCCCCTTTACCATATCGGTCATAAAGATATTGTAGAGTTAATTGAGTCAAGGCTTTCTGCCTTAAGTGGAGTTCATATGATTGGTAATTTTTTGCAAGGGATTAGATTGGAAAATATTTTAAGACGAAAAGTTGTTCCTATTGAAGGTGCTAGTATCCCTAAAATAGTTCTGGATGACCCTTATCTTGGGCCGCAAACAGAAGATGTGGTTGACCGAAGAGAGCGAACATATCAAAAAGAAATCGAATTATCTCGTGAGCAGGGGGACCTTGTTTCCTTCGCTTCAGGGCACCACTATTTCGGAATTCATCAACAAAAAAATCAACTTATAATTCGCGAATGGGCACCAAATGCAACGAGTTTATACCTTCTTTGTGAGCATAACGAGTGGGGCAAAAGAGATGGATATTGTTTTCGTTCTCTCCCAAATGGCGTATGGGAACTATCATTAGAAAGTAAGCTTCTAGACCACCTTGATCAGTATCGATTACTTGTAGAGTGGGATGGTGGTTCTGGTGAAAGAATTCCTAGCTACGCAAACTATGTGGTTCAAGACCCAAAAACACATTCATTTTCTGCCTGTGTCTGGAGTCCTAAGAAAAAATATAAATTTAAAAGCTCTCTACCCAAAAAAAATCCTGCTCCAATCATTTATGAGTGTCATGTGGGAATGAGCTCAGAGGAGGGGAAGGTCAACAACTATAATGACTTTACTGATAATGTACTCCCTGGAATTGTCGAGGGTGGGTACAATACCGTTCAGATCATGGCCATTCAAGAACATCCTTACTACGGTTCGTTTGGTTATCAGGTATCAAACTTTTTTGCTCCTAGCTCGCGCTCGGGAACCCCAGATGAATTAAAGCGACTCATCGACACCGCTCATGGGCTTGGGGTAAAAGTCATTATGGATATTGTCCATTCACACGCTGTTAAAAATGAAAATGAGGGACTGGGTAATTTTGACGGTACAAGATTTCAATACTTTCATGAAGGGGAGCGTGGGCTTCACCCTGCTTGGGATACATACTGTTTTAATTACGCCAGTAATAGTGTCCTTCATTTTTTACTTTCCAACGTCCGCTACTGGATGGAGGAATTCCAGTTTGATGGTTTCCGTCACGACGGAGTGACAAGTATGCTTTATCTCCACCACGGTCTTGAGAAATCATTCTCGCAATATAGTGACTATTTTGGTGATGACGTGGATCATGATGCAATTACCTATCTTAGCCTTGCCAATAAAATGATGAAAGATATTAATCCCAACTCCATTTCTATAGCAGAGGACATGAGTGGCCTTCCTGGTATCGCAGCACCTGTTGAAGATGGTGGCCTTGGATTTGATTATCGTCTTGCAATGGGGATTCCAGACTTTTGGATTAAAATGATTAAAGACCGAAAGGATGAAGAGTGGAGCGTAAAAGAGATCTGGGATACTTTAATGGATGTTCGCTATCATGAGGGAAGCATTTCATATGTTGAGTCTCATGATCAAGCACTTGTTGGAGATAAGACTACACTATTTAGATTAATTGATAAGGACATGTATACCAATATGAGTCTTGAGACTCGAAATCATACTGTAGACAGAGGCATTTCTGTTCAAAAGCTTATTCGCTTGATTACTTTAATTACATCCAAAGACGGCTACCTAAACTTTATGGGCAATGAGTTTGGACATCCTGAATGGATCGATTTTCCAAGAGTTGGTAATGATTGGTCATACCATTATGCTAGAAGGCAATGGAGTTTGAGAGATAATCCTAAACTGTGCTATAAGTTTTTATCTGACTTTGATAATTCTATGCTTGAACTCGCTAAGAAATATAAGCTGCTTGATTGCGACTGCGCTAATGAATTTTGGATTCATGATGGCGACAAAGTTATTGCTGTTCAGCGTGGTGAGCTATATTTTGTCTTCAACTTCGCCCCCCAGAATTCATATAGAGACTATATGATCGCCTTCCCCAAAGGTGAGTATGAACTTGTGATGCATTCCGATCAAGAGTTGTTTGGAGGTTACAATAATTTACCATCTGTGGGATACAAGCAGTCAACATTTGATGACAAACTGTCTTTATACATCCCTTCGAGAACAGTTCAGGTATTTAGGAAAGTCTGATTAAATCTAATTGATTCTCAGGTACCTTGCTTGAGAATCAATGTTACTAGAAACTTGAAAAATACTTAAGTGTTGTAGTCAGTTTAGTAAATGCATATGGCATATTTGTACTATCTCATTTTTTTTAAACTCAAGTCGCTTAAGTGTCATAATAGTAAAGTCGGGGCAATCACCTTTTCCCAATCGCCCTAATTGGGACGATAACTCAACGTAAGAGGAATCTATGAGTTCAATGTTAAAAAATATTAATAGAGAAGATCTAAAAAAGTTCGTTCACTATATTTTGTTTGAAAATAATACCTCAGGTACATCGGTATTAGATACTCAACAGATTTCTTTAATGGAGTTAGGGGAGGAGGGTGTTGTACTACGGGCACCAACAAAATCTTGCCAGCAAAAACATAACCTTACTCTGTACCTCTATTTTATGCCATTAGAATTAAAAATAAAATCCTCTCGGGATTTAAAAAGTAAAAAAAATAAACATCTCTCAGTTATCGGAATCGTTAAAGATAAAGAGCTAGTTGAGGGGGAGGACTACTGCTATATCAAAGTAGATTTTACTCAGTTTGATGAGTACCAGTGGGAGCAGTTCTTAATGCTATATGAAGAGAGGCAAGAACTGATGAATAAAGTTGCACGAGATACTTGCGAGTAAATGAAATGGCACTAGATAAAAATGATAAAAAACATCAGCCTATTTTGGAATATTTTCAAGGGAAAAAGGCATTAGTTGTTCACCCTTCTAGTTCGATTCGAATGACTATTCGAAAGGTTTTGACTGGAATTGGTATTAGTAATAACGATATCACTCAAACAGATTCTCTTAAGGAAGCGACTAAAATAGTAGTGGATGAAAGGCCGAATTTTGTCTTTAGCTTTATGAACTCGGAGGATGAGAGCTGTCTAGAACTTTCTGAGTTATCGGCAAAGTCTTGTCCAAACCGCCTTCGTGGAGGTTTTTTTCTCCTCACCTCAGAGAACTCTAGTTCAATTTCGAGCTTAATGTACGACTATGAAATTGATGCAATTATTACGCAGCCTTATACCAATAAATCACTTGAAAGTGCGATTCTCAATTCTATTGAGCCTAAAGTAAAACCCACTCCTGCATTTACAATTCTTTGTAATGGTAAAGAGCAACTTTTTCTAAACGATGAAGATAAGGCGTATGATATTTTTACCGAGGCCACAATGATTGGTAAGGGAGTTGCAACAGCATTTTATTATTTGGCGAGAATTGAGTCTCTAAGAAATAACGCAGATGATGCTATTAGTTTTATCGCAGATGGCCTAAAAGATAATCCGAAGAACTACTACTGCTTGTCTTTTGGAACAACTCTTCTTTTTGATCAGAAAAGATATGTTGAGGCGTATGACTATGCTCAAAAGCTTCTAGAGAATTACCCTCTATCTCCCATGCGAATACCTGAACTTATTAGGCTTTCTATTGCGACTCAAAATTTTGAGGACATTGTTGGATTTGGCGAACTCTTTAAGGAGCTTGAAAACCTTGGTGGAACAGTTAAGCGCTACATTTCTGCAGGCCTTGCAACTTGTGGACGTTATTTGGTAAAAAAAGATGACTTCGAATCTGCATCCCCAATCTTAAAAGAAGCACTTTCTTATTCTAACGGGAAAGTCATGATTTTAGAGAATATTGTATGGAGTTATTGCCTTGCAGGAGAACTTCTTCAAGGGAGAGCTGTTTATCAAAAAATGTGCGAAGTATTTAAGATTGATGAGAATAGAATGAAGGAATATGATTTACGCATGGTGAATGAGTTCTCAAATGATATTACTGAAACGATTCTGTTAGGTGCCAAGATTATTGGAGAGGGCGTTTCTTCTTTTTCAGTTTTTAAGCTGGTTCTGAATTCGATGATTGGGCTTGATCGAAAGGAAGAGCTTAGAGAGGATATCATTCATACTGCAATCAAGAAATTTCCTGAGAGTAAGGATGAATTTCTAAAGTATCTAAATTAATAAAAAAGGCCCTAGGGCCTTTTTTTATAATCCTAAAATTTCTCTTGTCTCTGCGGGGGTTGCTACTGGTCGATCCATCTCAAGTGCTATCCTTGCAACTCGCGCTACAAACTCTGCATTAGATTTGGCATGAACACCTTTAGTGAAATACATATTGTCTTCAAGGCCAACACGCACATGACCACCCATAGCTATGGCGTGGGCCGTAAGTGGAAGTTGAAAACGTCCAACCCCAGCGACACACCATGTTTGTCCTTCAGGTAGCATATTAACGAGCATATTGAGGTTATGAATAGTTCCACTCATTCCACCTGGAACTCCGAGTACAAAGTCAATATGGTGTTTTGCTGGAATCCATCCCTTCTTTACATATTTTGGAACTGCTTCCATCATACCGTAATCGAAGATCTCAAGCTCAGGCATTACGCCATACTTAACTTCATCTGCTGCTATTGTTTTGATAATGTGTTCTGTATTTTCAAAAATTTCTGGTCCAAAATTTAGGGTGCCCATCGAAAGAGTTGCCATCTCAGGTCTAAGTGTCAGTGGTTCACATCTTAGTTTGAGAGGAGTTCCTGCAGCACCACCTGTAGTGTACTGGATAATTACATCCTTATTTCTTTCTCTGATCTTTTCTGTTACTTCTTTGAATGTTGCTACATCTTGAGTTGGGTTACCATCAATATCTCTAACGTGAAGATGGATGATACTGGCCCCAGCGGCCGCAGCATCTGCTGCAGCGTCTGCGAGAGCATCAGTGGTCTCCGGGAAGTATGGATAGATCTCTTTATTTACTTCAGCACCAATAACAGCGCATGTAATGATTAGTGGTTTACCTGCCATGATAATCTCCTAAATCTTTGCACATTCAATGAGTGACTCTTCAATTGCCTTTACTACATAATCCATATCTTTATATGTATGTGTTGCAGCGATATAGCCGTGATGGAAAGGTTGAAGGAATACTTTCTTTCTAATTAGCTCAGTATAAAAAGCAGGACGTCTCTTTTTATATTTTTTATCAGCATCTTTGTTGAAGGTGATAAATGGCATCCATGGACAACCTGACAGAGTTACACTTACTGGTGAGTTTGCAATCACAGGTTGTAACTTTTCTTCTAGATAGTTTCCTAGCTTCTTGATTGTTCCTAGGATGTCATCTCTTTCCATAATCTCAATGGTCTTAAGAGCAGCAGTCTGTTCGAGACTGTTTGGAAAGAATGTAGAGCTTAGGAAGACTTCGTTGGCGATAACATTCATTATTTTACGTTGGCCCACGACTGCACCAATTGGATAACCATTTGCCATCGCTTTGCCGAATACAGATAGGTGAGGAGTTACGCCAAATTCTGCTTGGGCACCACCCATATTTACGCGAAATCCTGAACGTATCTCATCAAAAATGAGAACAATACCGTGCTTCTCAGCAAGTTCTTTACAGCCCTCAAGAAATCCCGGTTTTGGCATTTCAACTTCGAATCCAAGAGGGTGACCAATTGGAGTTACAATAATTGCAGCAGTATCTGTACCGTGCTCTTGAATTAGCTTTTCAAGGCTTGCAAGATCATTGTAATGAAACTCATGAACATCTTCATAAGTTTTCGGAAGAACTCCTCCCTTTACTTCAACGCACCAGTCATGCCACCCATGGTAACCACAGCGAAAGACTTTTGATCTTTTAGTATATCCGCGAGCAATTCTAATCGCAGTTGTTGTTGCATCAGAACCAGTTTTTACAAATACTGACTGTTCACAACTTGGGATGATCTCACGTAGTTTTGCTGCGAGTTTATTTTGAACTTGTTGGGTAAGGCTCATGCAGAAGCCTTTATTTTGCATCTGGTCGATAACTGCATTGTCGATCTCTTCAACACGGTGACCAATAATGATTGGTCCATATGAGCAGAGCATGTCAATATACTCGTTACCATCTACATCTTTAACTCGTCCGTCTTTAGCCGATTCTAGGAAAATAGGATATTCGCCGGCAACAAAGTTATATGGACGACGGATACCTAGGATTGCTCCAGGGATCAGATCAAGTGCTTCTTCGTATAGCTCATTTGATTTATCTAGTGTTAGTTTTTCAGTCATCTTATGCTCCCTTCTTATCAATTAGTTTCATTACAATAAATGTTGCAACATCAGTTGGCACTGATCCAGGCCCAAAGCCGGCATCAAATCCAAGTTCAATTGCAAGGTCATTTGTTACTCGGGGTCCACCTGCCACAAGTACAAAGCGGTCTCTAACTCCCTCTGCTTCACAGAGCTCAATAAACTCAGTGAAATTTCTTATATGGGCATCTTTTTGAGTAACTGTTTGAGATACTAGAATTGCTTCAGCATTTGTTTCCAGGGCCTTCTTGAGGAGCTCTTCACATGGAACCTGTGCTCCCATATTAAATGCTTCCATCTCAGGGTATCTTTCTAGGCCATAGTTTCCACTATATCCCTTCATATTCATGATCGCATCAATACCAACAGTGTGGGCATCAGAGCCAATTGAGGCACCAACTACAGGAACCTTTCTATTTAGCTCCTCTTTGATTTTTTTGTTGATCTGGTAGTAATCCCAGTTCTCAGTCTTAACTTCTGTTGCAACAATTGTTGAGTAGTCTAGTGTTGGCCTTGCCTTTCCATAAACGACAAAATAAGTGAAGCCCTTACCAATTGTCTCTGAAAAAGAAATTTGTGGCTCATCAATATTTAGCAGTCTTGCATATTCTTCTGCCGCTTTTTTTGCCTTTGCTCCATCGTCGATTGGAAGAGTAAAGGATAGTTGGATGATGCCATCGTTAAGGGTGTCTCCATATGGTTTAATGATTTCTTGATTACTCATTGATAACCCCCTCTTTCTCAATTTGGCTCATAATTGGGTTAGTGTAGTCTGCTGATTTTATAAATACACCTTCAAGGCCTTTTCCCCCGTCCATTGCACGCTTTATATCTGCAAAGTGACCTTTGCCTATTGCTTGCATAAATCCCTCATCTTCAAGTTGAGTTAGAAAGCTTTCAACTTCATCAAGAACGTGTTGTGCACGTTTTTGTATCAGGCCATCCTTTTTAAATTCAATTTCACTTCCAAGGTCTTTCGCTACGTTAAAAATATAATTGATATTTTTAAGTGCTTTAGCACGGTCTTGCATCAGTGGTGTATGGATGGCCTCTGTGAGTATGCCGGCAAGGTGAATCCCTTGGTCAGTGGTGACGGAGGCAATATTAAACATCGTATCCATTACATGAGAATAGAATATATCAGTGCTTTTATATTTTGTTGGAGGCATGTATTTCAGTGGAGCATTAGGGAATAACTCACGTGCTAGTTGCGCGTGGGCCAGTTCTAACAGAAATGCGTTTTCAACTTCAGGATTAATCTCAAAAGCATGACCTAGTCCTAGAAGATCATCGGTGAGGAGTGCTCTTTTTCCAATTGCTTCATTAATCAATTGTGACGCTGTTACAGTGTAGGCATTGTCAATTGCATCAGATGTCGTGAGGTAGTTGTCTTCACCCGTATTGATTACAATCTTAGCTCTTGAGCACAGTAGGCGAGAAAAGTACTGGTCAATAAAAGTTCTCTGAATATTAATGTCACGGAAAAGGATGCCATACATTGAGTCATTGAGAAGCATATCAAGATCTTCAATCGCAGCACAGGCCGCAATCTCTGCCATGCATAGCCCGGATGAGTAATTTACAAGGCGAACATAGCGTCCTTCTTTTTTCATTTCATCATCAAGTGCTTCACGCATAATTTTAAAGTTTTCTTGTGAAGCATAGGTACCGCCAAATCCCTCGGTAGTGGCACCATAAGGTACATAATCTAAGAGAGACTGCGCGGTAGAACGAATAACTGCAATAATGTCAGCACCAGAATTAACTGCTGCCCGTGCCTGGGTTCTATCTTCATAGATATTTCCGGTGGCAACAATAAGGTATTTCCAGGGGGTGGGTGGAAGAGGACAGCTTGCCTGCTTCTCTGCTTTTCTAAAGCGTGTTCTATCTAAAATACCAACTGCTGAATCTGATAATTCTTTTTCTTTTTTATCTATTTCGCTTTTAGAAAATTCTGTGATGTTCCCAAAATCGATTTCACCACTAGCGATAAGGTCTGCTGTGGTTTTAGCATCGCGACCAGACTTTAGTACTGCTGCTGCAAAGTGCCTTGAAGATCCTGTCGCCAGCTTGCCTTTCTCTTTTAATATTTCAATCAGCGCATTGGGGAGTGGGATACCTTCATCAGTGATTCCATCAACTCCGTAAAGTCTAAGTATTGTTCTTTCAACAGAAACGGAGGATCTACTTTTTACAAAGTCCTCAACTTGAGCAGCAATATTATCAGCGAGTGTTTTTACTCTCTGAACCTGCTCGGGACGAAGGCCAATTTGTGCCATTATCAGCTCCTTTTATAACGTTAGGGTTTGGGTTGTTTGGGTATAGTTTAAGTACCTAAATTATCAAATTCTAGAGCATTTTAAAAGAGTTCAGCACACAATTGTTAATTGTAATGAAAAAACTACCATTATAAGAAGTTTTATTCTTACAATGGCCAGCTCTATGGTTGACTTTGCGCATCATGTTATGTAGTTTTCACAAACGAAACTTAGCTAAGCAAACCATCATAGGGGGATATATTATGTTTAAGAAGGTATTATTGCTTTCTTTGGCCTGTATTTTACTTACAGGTTGTAAGAAGAAGAGTTCAGTTCCTTACTTTTCAAAATTAAAAAGTGGGAAAATTATCAGTAAGTTTATTCCAGCACGTTTATTTGCAAAGGAAACATCTAGAGTTATTAATACTCTAAGTGCTTCAACATTAGAAACAATCTCAAAACAAAAAACTAAGAGTGATTGGAATCTGTCAGGTGTTGATCTTGGCCTATCACTTAGTAGTACTGTAGGTGTAGGTCCTGTTTCTGTTGGCACCAATCCTGTTTTTATACTTTATTTTAGAAAGAAGTAGGAGAAATCATGAAATTTATTTTTATTGCTTTAATAGTGTTGTCTAGTGCAACTTTTGCTTCAACAGACTTTACAGGCCAGCTTCCGAGTAGTTGGGTTCAGTTGCCTGAGGATGGTGGAGTTCAATCTGGTAGTATAATGAAGGGCGGACAGTCTCTCGGTGCTGCTGCGGAGGCCGTTGATACAATCTTTTCCTCTAATCATGACGTTTTGAAAAAGGTTAAAACAGTTGAGAAGAATGGCTGGAGTCTTACTGGCTTCCAGACAGGCCTTTATATCTCTGAGTCTGGACTTGTTGGTCTTGCAACTATGAAGGGTGTTCAGGGGATTCGACTTCATTGGAAAAGATATGACGTTCCTGAGGTAAAAGAGACTGTCAGTAATAATACTATTCCTTTAACCTCAAAAATGACTTCAAATGAGATCCTTGCAGAAATTGGGCCGGCAATTCAAATTGCTCTCAAATCAAAAAAAATCAAAGTTAAGGATGAGCGTCTTGTTCGAGCGGGCATAACAAATGCAGCAAGCAAATACCAAAAAATGATTCAAGGTATAGAGTCTGCTCCTACTTCACAGTGGTTTGTTAATAAGCTTAGATTTGACATATCAATCTCAGCATCAGGGGTTGTTGTTCCTGGAGCCTCTGCTGGCGCTGCGATGAGGTTTCGCTTTGAATGGAGCCGTAAAGAAAGTGATCTAGTTAGGACTAGGATTAATTATAAAACTCCTACGTCAAAATTTGTTGCAGCAATGCTTGAGGATGTTGAGTTCTTCGAATTGCACTCGAAGGGGAATCCGAAGTTTAAGCTAACTAGCTTCTTAACTGGAATTAGCCTGACTGCTTCAGGAAATATCGCCCTAGTTAAATCAAAAGTTGGAGTCGCTGGATATATTTATTTTGCTCGCAGGAAGGCACGTGTAGCAAGTGTCCCCGCAAAAAGTACAAAGTATTCATACTCTTTACTGGCCAAATCTACTCCTCAACTTGAGTCATATGCAAATAGAAGTAATATTGAATTTGCAAAGAACTCAAATGGCACAACACTGTTCCATTTGGACCGGGATAACTTTAGACGAGGACTTCTTAAAGCTGGGGAAATTTCACGCTTCTTTGTTGATAGGGCAGAGAGATCTCAGGGAAAGGTTTGGGGAATTAATATAGTTGAAAATCAATTCAACCTATCTGTTTCTGGAACTGTTGGCGTTGCTGGTATTTCAGGTAGCTCAGTGTTTAGTATGTTGTATAAGAGAGTGGAATAGGGGTAAGTATGAAAAATATATTTGTAATTTGTTTGACGATGATGTTGTTTTCAAGTGCTTTTGCGACCACGCCAAGCTTGTATAAAAGTAAATACTCAAAGTATACTTTTGGGGTTTCTGAGAAAATATCGAAAATGATTCATGAAGAATTAAGCTCCGTAGACGCTATCCTTCAGGATGTTGACGCAATGGTGGGGCTGGATTCTGATGCTGGCCATACTCCATGGGCATTCTCGAGATTTCGTTATAGAGTAGGTGCTTTTTTTACTATGAAGATACCTCGTATTGCATCATTTAAAATTCAATCTCATCTAGAGTTTTATTTTACTAAAAAATAAAAGTATTTAACTATTTTATTAAATACTTTTTAAGAGTTTATATGCCTCCGGTACTTAATCGGAGGCATTTTAATTTTCTGCAGAGGAGAAGTGTTTTAACGTGGTTTTCTAATTCATGTTATATTCTTTTTTGATATCAAATAGGAAATGGGCGCAATGACAAATTTTTTGATCTATATAAAAAGTGAATTGGCTTACTTAGCTCTACTCTTTATTTTTTTTGTTTTGCCACTAGGCCTTTTTTTTCAATTTTCAAGTTACCCATTACCAAAAATTCAGTATGTCGTTCTTGGGGTATTACTTCTCTCGCAATATTTCTTTTACAGTGAAAAGGCCTATCGTCGACGAACTGAATGTAAGGCATCCCTCCAATTAAGGAAGGAGATGGGTAAAATGCCATCAATTAAAATAACTAACGCACGTGTTAATCTTCTTATTGTTTGTAGGGGCGTAAGCATCTGTACTGCCGCTTTATCTGTCCTGACTCTCATGGTTATTTATCGACAGTTTTGACTGGTAAAGGCGTGAGGGATTTTTAGTGTAGCTTTTTCTTGATCTCTCTTTTGAACTCTTCTGAAAGGGGGAAGTGCATTGCAATTTTAAGGGGTGTCTTCCCATTTAGAATTGTATGCTCTAGGTTATTCTCGGTAATCTTTAATACCTCAAATGGCATTCTTCCAATAAGATCCTTAACGGTCAGCTCTCGATCAATCTCTCGATCAAACTCTAAATCTTTCATTTTGTAGAGTGATATCTCTTTGTTTTGAAGGATACTAGGGTAGTGAGTGGATGCTAAAAATACTAAATCTTTTTGTCCCATAATTTTCAGAGTAATGTCGCACAAAGTGGCACCACTTTCTGGACTAGTTGATTGAAACAACTCATCAGAAAAGATGTAACTACTATCTTCAAAATCTTGAGAGTAAAACTCCAGCTCCTGACCAAAACTTGAAATATTTTGGTCAAGTGAGCCTGAACTTTTGAGTAGAATGTTGATTGTTGTGGGGTATTTTAGCTTTATGCTCTTTGCAGGAATAGGTAGGCCAAACCTAACACATTGTAGAATGAAATAAAGTGTTTTTAGAATCGTTGTTTTACCTGACATATTTGAGCCATAAATAATATTGGCGCCACTATCTAATAAAATGTTTAGGGGGATATATTTATCTTTTCTATTTTCCTTAAGTATGGGAAGAATTCCGTCTTTGAGTTCAATTTCAGTTGTTTGGGTAAATACAGGAAGACAGAGTTTATTATCTAGTGCTGTTAGGCAAATGGTATATTTTAAAAGGCGGTCCTTCCTTGCATGATAGATGCGAAGAAACACTTCGGTATATGCTGAGATCTCATAATTGATTTCCCTCAGTTTTACATCGATTGTCTGCTTAAACAGAGTCGTGAGTTCTTCTCTCTTCTTTTCAATTTCTTGAAGAACTGGAGTCAATTTATAATCAATAGTATAGTGCGTACCCTCTTTGGTTACTTTTAGTTCACTTGATTTAGATGCCTTTTTTACCACATCTGTTTCAGATTCAAATGACTTGGGGTAGGGGTAAATCATTCGATGATTTATTTCCTTACTAACCTTCTTTTCATAATCTTTTAGCACATGGTTAAATGTATCATCGACAGTATGGATTTCCTCTCTTAAGGATTTTTCTACAGGACTTAGCTTTAAAGAAGTGGCCTCACCATCAGCATATTTTTCTAGGATACCAAGAAGAAGATCTATGGTACCCGTATTTGAAAGAAGAGGGTGGTGTTTTCCTTCACGCGCAATGAGGTCTCGCTCGACCTTTAAGAACTGGTAAAGTTGGTGAAGATGAAACTGCTCAAGTTCTTTCTTTTGTAGAAAGGGGATTAGGGAGTCTAGTTGAGGAAGCAGGCGTCCTCTACTGATTAGTTGGTCAATCGAAATTTCTCCAGCATCATGAAGATCTAGTAACTCCCCGAGTTTCTTGAAGTGCGCCACGCCCTGCTCTTTACTCAGAGGCACTAGGATTGTATGAGGAATTAGTGGTATATCTCGATTAAAGGTTTCCAGGTAATTCTTTATACCAAGCTCTACGTGGAGCTCACTTTTAATGCTGTCTTGTACTAACTCTAACCGCATGAAAGTCCTCTTTGAAGATATTTGTTACTGGAACAGTACCAGGGTCTAAATCAAACTCACTATCTTCTTCTTTGATAAATATATGCTCAACTATCACCGGATGGAATAGAGCTAGAAGTGGATTAAAGATCCTCTTATTAACCGACTGCTTAAGTGTAATGTTGTGGTACAAGGTAAAATTATCAAGCACAACTGTTAGCTTTTTGTATGGTGCGAGAAAACTATATAAAGATTTGGTTAATGCTCCTGCTAGATAAAGTATACACTCTTTATCCAGCATCTCTTCTAGTTGTGATTTGAGTTCATTATCCATGAAGGGAATCATTGTACTCTTATATTGGAGCGTGTTATTCGGACCAAGAAGGATTGATTTTACTGATTCTGTTTTGTGCTCTGAAATTGCGCTATGCCGTTTAGGGTCGCACGTGGGAAACTTCAGGGGTTCGAGTAGGTCTTCTGCTTTTTGTCGCTGCTCTTTTCTGCTCGAAATAAGAAGTGAAAAGTAGAATGCGTCAGATACTTCCGGAGATGCCACAAACTGACGGTCAATAGATCCATCTATCATCAAAGTTAGATCATTGAAGCTCTCACTAATTGTTTTTTTTATTTTTTGAATCTCATGCTTCTCATTTGGGCCCTCCAGAATAATCTTAAAAGGAGTAATGGTCCTGCCCATAACAAATTGCTTTTTATAGGTAGGAGGAGAAAAGACTTTTATGGTTTCGTATTTTCCATTGTGATCAGTGAGATGAGTACCTGCTGTAATAAAATAGCTATCGGTAATTGTTGTGATTATAGGTTTACTATGGCCCTCGTAGTTATCGAGTTTTTCCCCATTTAGTCCAATGGAGGTAATACAGATTGGGGAAGCTTCCCGACTTAACTTGTCATAAACAAAGTTGAAGCTAGTAGTCTTCCCCGCATTTTTATCAGATCCGATAAACGAGATTGTGTACATCTTTAGCAGTACACGCGCTCGAAAAGTTCTCTTAGTTTCTTATGTTCTCTGATTACCTTTAAAGAGATCTCATCGTTGTTTGGAGCATAACCATTACCAACAATTAAAAGAGCATCAGAGCCAATTCCCTCTGCCCCAAGTGCGGCCTTTGAGAAGCTTGTTGCCATCGAGAAGAGGTAAACTGTTCCATCAACTTTCGCTGCCATGATTGAAGACATTTCAATATTGTCCACAGATGCAACGTTGATTACGAGGTCGGCCATCTCACCATTTGTAAGGTCAGATATTGATCTTTGTACTGCAAGAGGGTCAGTCGCATCGACATCGAGAATATGGTCACAGCACTCGAGTTCTTTAAGTCTCGCTTGTCCACCTTTACCAGGTTCAATTGCAATCAGTTTTCCTGTGTTTCCAAGAATCTCTCTTGCAACAACAGAGCAAAGTGATCCTGACTTTCCACCTGCCCCAATAATCACTACAGTTTGTCCAGGTTTAACAAGCTTATAGGCCTGAGCTGGAGCTCCCGCGACGTCAAGTACAGCAAGAGCTAGAATCTGGTCCATATCTGTTGGGATCTTAGCAACTGGTCCCGATGGGAAAAATATTGCGTGGCCCTTAATTTTTACTTGGTCACGCTCAGGGAAAATTTCAATAATTTCATCAATGTGAAGTGGTGTTAGTGAAAGAGAAACAAGCGATGCCATCTTGTCACCAACAGTGAAGCCATTTTTATTAGGGTATTCTGGGCCGATCTCTTTAACTGTTCCAAGAAGCATCCCTCCTGAACCCGTTACAGGATTTTGCTGCTTTCCACGCTCGGCAACAATTCCACAAATCATCTCACCGACTTTCTTAAGGTCGCCGCCACAGGCCTCTTTCATTTGAGTGAAAGATGCAGAGTCGATATTGAGTGTATCAACTTCAACGAGTAGCTCATTTGAGCGGATGGGTAGGGTATTATCAATTTTTTGGGCATTTTGTGGAAGCGCATTCGCTGGCTCGATGACGCGATGTGTTCCATACTGGCAGATGTGAGTCATTAGTGCTCCTTAAATAGGGTGTTAATCTTCTTCAAAAGTACCAAATTTCTTTCAAAGGTTCCACCCTTGCACTGTTTTATTTATCACAACAATTGTCACTCTCTTTTGGTGGTTTGGCCTCCCCATTTGGTATATGATGTGTTTGATACTTAAATTTGATAGGGGACTTCATGGAAGTAAGTAACTACAGTTGTTATCACGATTTGATGCCTAATAGAGTCAAAAATATTCTTGTTGTTTCAAGCCCGTATGATGCTTTTATTATGGAGCAGGATGGTGGACTTCTAGAACATGTTTTCATGCAGGTGCGGGGAATTAGTTTAGTCGAACCACCACGATTTACAGTTGTTTCTTCTGGAGATGAGGCATTTGAAATACTTGGATTAAAGAAGTTTGATCTCGTTCTCTCCATGCCCCGTTACCTAGATAAAGAAAAAACGATTATTTTTGCAAAGGCCATCAAAGAAATTCAGCTTGTTCCGGTTGTTTTGATGGTTCGAAGTGCCAAAGAGCTTAGTCACAAAGTTAAAAACTATCCTAAAGATATCATTGATAATGTTTTTATGTGGTCAGGTAATCGAAGTGTACTTTGGTCTGTTCTTAAGTGGTGTGAAGACCGAATGAACGCTGAGCATGATACCCAGTTGGCAGATGTTAGAACAATCATCGTTATTGAGGACTCACCTTACTATTACTCATCATTGCTACCCATGCTTTATCGCTCAATTGTAAAGCAAACTCAAGCAGTAATGGACGATACTTTAAGTGATGAGCACCGCTTAGTTAAGCTTCGAGCGCGCACAAAGATTCTATTGGCGACAGATTATGAAGAGGCCGAAGTCCTATATAAAAAATTTCGTCCCTATCTTTTGGGGATTGTCTCCGATACTCGCTTTCCTAGAGCAGGGGAAGTTGATGCTGAGGCCGGAATAAAATTTTTAAAAATGGTTAAGAAAGATATGCCTGAACTTCCATTACTTCTCACAAGTACTGAGGGAATTAATAGAGAAAAGGCAAAAGAGATCCCTGCAAGGTTTCAGGATAAAAACTCTGCCCACCTTCACAAAGAGCTACGCAAGTTTCTTGTTAGTAATATGGGGTTTGGAGACTTTATATTCAGACTTCCATCTGGGGAAGAGGTGGTCCGTGCATCAAATTTTAAGGCGATGGAAAAAGCACTAAAGCATGTTCCAAAAGAGTGTCTTCTTTATCATAGTATGCAAAACCACTTTTCCAACTGGTTTTTTGCAAGGGCCGAAGTAGAGCTAGCATCATACTTTAGAGCAATGAATCCTCACGAATTTGATTCGCCAGAAGAGATCAGGAAGTGTTTGGTTCAAGCATTGCGCGACCATAGAAAGCAGAGACAACGTGGTATTATCGCTGAATTTAATTCTGGAGAATTTGATTTTGATTCAGTCTTTTCCAAAATGGGAGAGGGCTCTCTGGGAGGCAAGGCCCGTGGTCTTGCCTTTATGTCTCGCTATCTGAATGAAAATATTCATCGTTTCGATGAGTATCAGAATGTAAGTGTTTCCCTTCCGAAAACTGTTGTCATTGGAGCGGAATATTTTGACGAGTATGTTGAGGAAAATGATCTCTATGATTTATCGGAGCATGCATTCACAAATAAAGAAATAGCACTAAAATTCTCTAAAGGGAGATTGCCAGAGACACTGGCAGCAGACCTTCGTGAGTTACTTGAAGTTGCAGACTATCCACTCGCTGTACGATCTTCTTCTCTTTTGGAAGATAGTCAGGAACAGCCATTTGCTGGGCTCTACGCAACCTATATGCTTCCCAATAATGATCAAGATTTTGATGAGCGCTTCTTTCAATTGGCACATGCTGTAAAGATGGTTTACGCATCGACCTACTTTGAAGCACCAAAGGCGTTTTCTCGCACAACAAAACATCGCACAGAAGAAGAAAAAATGGCGGTTGTTATTCAGCAGGTTGTTGGGGATGTGTATGGGGAATATTTTTATCCACTTTTATCGGGGACGGCACAATCACATAACTTCTATCCTTTAAATTTTATGAAAGCAGAAGAGGGGGTCACCCAGATTTCCATGGGGCTCGGTAAAATCGTAGTTGAGGGTGGACAGACTATTCGATTCTCTCCAAAGTTTCCTAAAAAAATCGTACAGTTTTCTTCTGCCATAGACACAGTTCAAAGTTCTCAGAAGCAATTCTACTGTCTCCGTATGACTGGTGGAACATCTACGGGCGCATGGGTCGACGAAGATGTTACTCTTATTAAACGTGATGTTTCTGATGCTAAGAATGAAACACCATTTTATCTCATCGCAAGTACTTACGAGGCCAATAACGCCCGTGTGCGTGATTCATTTGATGGTAAAGGTATACCCATTTTAACCTTTGCTAGTATCTTAAAATATGGAGAGTTTCCCTTGGCCCAGGTTATTGAAACTATGCTTGATATTGGTAAGCGTGGTTTTGGTTGTGATATTGAAATTGAGTTTGCAGTTAACCTCAATCAGAACTACTTGGAAAGTGGCGGAAAGAAATGGGAGTTTGTGCTTCTCCAAGCAAGACCAATGATTACAGCAGATGATGGGCTCGATGTTAGCATTAGTAATAATGAAATTGAAAAATCTATGTGTTACTCCACCAACGCTCTTGGCCGCGGTGTGAGTAAAGATATCACTGATATAATCTATCTCGACCCCGAGCACTTTAACTCTATTAATTCGATGAATATCATCCCTGAGATTTCCAAGCTAAATGCGGAGCTTGAAAAAGAAGATCGAAAGTATCTTCTAGTTGGGCCTGGACGTTGGGGATCTTCTGATCACTGTTTAGGTGTTTCAGTGCAGTGGAATGATATCTCAAGTGTTGGTGGGATCATTGAAGCTGCGACCAGCGATTTTAGACCCGACCCCTCGCAAGGGACACACTTTTTCCAAAATATCACATCATTGGGGATTGCTTATTTTACTGTCCATAATCGAGAAGATCAGCTGGACTGGGATTGGTTTAAAAATTGCGATGATGAGGCCGATTTTAAATTTATCAAGCATATTCGGCTAGAGAAACCCATAACTATTAAAGTCGATGGGAAGAAAAATGCAGGTGTTGTGATTATAAATTAGGCCGTAAGAAAAATCTCAAAAAGGAGCAGGTGCTATTTATTTTTGTTGGAAAAAATATTTCCCAATGGTAAAAATGAATGAGTTTTATGATTTATTATGATTCTATTACAACCCAAATACTTTATTCTTTCATTTTGTTTCAGTAAGGAGGAACTATGGATACTATTAAAGAAATCATGGCAATCGTTGATCAGAGAGATCCGAATCAACCAGAATTCCGTCAAGCAGTTTTAGAAGTTGTTGAGTCGATCGCTCCTGTTATTGAAAAACATCCAGAAATGAGAGATGCAAAAATTCTTGAAAGACTTATTGAGCCAGAGAGGCTTTTACAATTTCGTGTTCCATGGGTAGATGACCGTGGCGAAGTTTATGTAAATCGTGGATTTAGAATTGAAATGAATTCTGCAATTGGACCTTACAAAGGCGGACTTCGTTTTCATCCTTCAGTAAATCTTTCAATTCTTAAGTTCCTAGCTTTCGAACAAGTTTTCAAAAACTCGCTCACGACTCTTCCTATCGGAGGTGGTAAAGGTGGTTCTGACTTTGATCCTAAAGGTAAGTCAGACTCTGAAGTTATGAGATTTTGTCAGTCATTTATGGGAGAGTTATTTCGTCATATTGGCCCTAATACTGATGTTCCTGCCGGAGATATTGGTGTAGGTGGTCGTGAAATCGGTTATATGTTCGGAATGTATAAAAAAATCAAAAACGAATTTACAGGTATCCTAACAGGTAAAGCTCTTGGTTGGGGTGGTTCACTTATCCGTCCTGAAGCGACAGGTTACGGTGCAACTTACTTCGCCCAAAATATGCTCGCAACTAAAGGCGAGTCCTTCAAAGGTAAAGCTGTCGCTATTTCTGGTTCTGGAAATGTTGCTCAGTACGCATGTGAAAAAGTAACAGAGCTTGGTGGAAAGGTTGTTACTCTTTCTGACTCTGCTGGTTATATCTACGACGAAGAAGGAATTGACGCTGAGAAGCTTGCTTTTATTATGCAACTTAAAAATGTTAAGCGTGGACGTATTTCTGAGTATGCCGAAAAGTACTCGAATGCAATATACACACAAGTGAATAAGGATCTTGATCACAATCCCCTATGGGCACACAAAGTAGAGGCAGCTCTTCCTTGTGCTACTCAAAATGAGCTTAACGGTGTAGATGCTCAAAATCTTGTTAAGTCTGGTTGTATGGCAGTATCTGAAGGTGCAAATATGCCTTCAACTCCTGAAGCTGTAAAAGTATTCCAAGAGTCTGGAGTTCTTTTTGGTCCAGGTAAAGCAGCTAACGCTGGTGGAGTTGCTGTTTCAGCTCTTGAGATGTCTCAAAACTCTATGCGCTATAATTGGTCGCGTGAAGAGGTTGATACGAAGCTTCAGTCAATCATGAAATCAATTCACGATGACTCTATGGCAGCAGCTGAGGAGTATGGATTTGGTCAGGATTATGTTGCTGGCGCCAATATTCACGGATTTCTAAAAGTAGCTAATGCTATGCTTGATCAAGGTATTATCTAATTTATCTTTTTTTGTAATACAGGGCCCAAAGTATATTCTTTGGGCCTATCTTCACAGTTATTTTGAAATTTATTAAGAAATTGAAAGCA
>JAGLCH010000224.1 GCA_023146355.1 Bacteriovoracaceae bacterium
CTTTACTGCAAGTGGCGTAGACAAATTTATTATTTACTTAAAAAGTACAATAGATTTTCTTACAAATTCAATTTGTGAAAAATCTAACTCGGCCGTAATTAGCTTCTCGCCCTCTTCAGCGTTGGCAAGCACTCTCCCCCATGGATCAACGATCATTGAGTGCCCAAAGGTTTGAATTTTATCATTATGAGTTCCCCATTGCCCTGGCGCAATGACAAAGCACTGATTCTCGATGGCGCGAGCGCAAACCAGTGTTTCCCAGTGGGCCTTTCCGGTGGGAACTGTAAAAGCGGCAGAAATAGAAAGAACATTGGCACCCATTCTTAGATACTCTCGATACATCTCAGGATAGCGAATATCAAAACAGATTGAAACTCCAATAGTCATTGGACCATATTTGATTAGCTTCATTTTAGATCCAGCAGAATAAACTTTTCCCTCATCCAAGACCACGCGTTTTCCATCGCGCTCCACGTCACAGGAAAAAATATTAATTTTGTCGTAGAATCCGAGATCACTGCCATCAGCGCTGAAGTTATAGTTTCTGTTTAAAACTTTATCAGATTCAGGATCCTTAGTGGCGGCAGTTCCACCTAAAATAGCAATACCATAATCACTAGCGAGTTTTTGGATGGCGCAGTAATGCTCATCTTTACCGTCAACAAGATAAGGTGTCGCACCATGACCATCACTCATAGAGTAAAAGACTTCTGGAAGAAATATTGCCTCGCACTGTTGCAACTTGGCCTCTGCTAAAAAACCACGAATCTTATCTAAGTTTTCAACAGGATTAAGGAGTGATGTTATTTGAATTATTCCAACCTTCATTTACTACCTTTTTAGGTTCCAACACACCTATGGATACACAGAGCGTCACAGTTTCGTTATTGAAGAGATTTTGAATTGTTATTGTATTCCCTGCCTATTATTTTTAAAACAACTTTATGCCAAGAAAACCCACAATCAAATCAGAAACGCTCCCCTACCACATCACGGCAAGGTGCAATAACAAGGAGTGGTTTAACCTAGAACTTCAAAATGTATGGGATATTATGGAATTAAAGCTTAGATTTATTCAAATTAAGGAGGATGCAATTATTCATAGTTTCGTTCTAATGAATAACCATTTCCATTTAATCTTATCCACACCAAAAGGAAATATCTCAAAGGTAATGTACTGGTTCATGAAAACTGTAACCTTGGAGATTCAAAGGCAAACACAAAGAATTAATAAAATTTTTGGAGGTCGCTATAAGGCATGCCTTATCACAACAGAGAGGTATCTTTTTAATGCAACTCGCTATATCTATCAGAACCCATTGAGAGCAGAGATTGTAGGGAGGGCAGAACAATATAAGTTCAGTACGCTTTATACACTAATCAATAATCAAGAAATCAAATTTAAGCACACTCCAAACTGCATAATCAATCTGGAACATATCAACAAGAACTATACAGTGGAAGAGAGAAAAAATATAAAACTAGCATTAAGCCGAACGGAGTTTAGACCCCCAAAGGATCGTTCCTACAGAAGAGCGCTTCTATAAAAAAAGCAAAGAAAAAGCGCACCAAAATGATGCGCCGTGTATCCAAAGGTGTATTGGAACCCTACTAAAGAGCTTTGCCGATTGCATAGTAATCCAGCCCAAACTCTCTCATCTTCTTCGCTGAGTAGATATTACGAGCATCAAAGACGACCTTCTCAACAAGTCGACTTGAAAATTCAGTAAAGTCAGGAGCTCTAAACTCAAGCCACTCAGTCATTAAGACAAGTCCTGAAGTTCCATTAAGAGCATCATACTTATTGTTAAAACGCTTCACCTTTCCTTCGGTCTTAGGATTAGTTGTCATCATTTCTTCAAAGTTATCAGCAGCTTCTGGATCATAAAAGTTGATAGTAGCGCCGGCCTCAACGAGTGCCTCTGCCATGTAGATGGATGGCGATTCACGAATATCATCAGTATTAGGCTTAAAAGCAGCTCCCCAAAATGCAAAGCTCTTACCCTTAACATCATTTCCGAAGTGCTTCATCATTTTCTCAAACATATAAGTCTTTTGACGGTCATTTACGCGATCAACAGCAGTAATAACTTCCATCTCCATTCCAAGTTCCCTCGCCGTAAACATAAGAGCGTTTACGTCTTTTGGAAAACAAGATCCACCATAACCTGGACCCGGATAGATAAAGTGAGGTCCAATTCTTCTATCACTTGCCATTCCCAAACGAACTTCTTCAACATCGGCACCACTTAAGTCACAAATCTTGGCAATCTCATTCATGAATGAAATTTTTGTGGCGAGCATACAGTTAGATGCATACTTAATCATCTCTGCGGAGAGGTTTGATACGCAGTGAATAGGGTGACCTTGAAGTACTAGAGGTTGATAGAGTTCTTCCATCTTCTCTTTTGCATCTTCGTCACGGTAACCAACGACTACACGATCAGGCTTCATAAAGTCATCAATTGCCGCCCCTTCTTTTAAAAATTCGGGGTTATTCACGATATGAAACTTATGGGCAGTATGTTCCTTCATCAATGATTCGATCATTTTATGAGTATTAACGGGAACAGTTGATTTTATAACAACGACTGTTCCATCTTTTTGTAGCGCTTCAGCAGTTGATTTCGCAGCTGCTTGTAGGTAACTAAGATCAGCTTTCCCAGTATCACTCTGAGGAGTTCCAACGCCTAGAAAAACAAATTCTGCATCTTTAACAGAGTCATATGAAGTGGAGAAAGAAATCCTTTCACCCTTGTAGTTCCTAGTGATCATATCACTAAGTCCTGGCTCAAAAATTGGTGACTCACCGTTTTTCAACATATCAATAATTTCTGGTCTGATGTCTACGCATGTTACATCGTGACCGATTTCGGCAAAACAAACACCACTCACAAGGCCAACATAGCCGGTTCCAATCATAGTTACTTTCATAGCTCTCTCCAAATAAGTTCGAGATAATAATCTTTTTATATTGTGAATACATAGGTAAAATAAAGCACTATGAAGCTATCGGCCACAATTATTACATTCAATGAGGAAAAAAATATCGATTTAGCACTCCGCTCCGTAAACTTTGCGGACGAAGTTCTCATAATCGATAGCGGCAGCACTGACCATACAGTGGAGATTGCTAAATCCCATGGAGCACAGGTCATTGAAAATACATTTCTTGGCTTTGGCAAACAAAAGAACTTTGCGGCAGATCACTCAAGCTCAGAGTGGATTTTGAGTATTGATGCTGATGAAGAAGTTACTGAAGAACTAAAACACTCAATTTTAGACACTATTAACAATTACAAAAATGGCGATCCCACTATTTTCAATATTAGTCGAAAGACAAACTTCTGCGGGAAATGGATTATGCATGGGGGATGGTACCCTGATGTATTAGCACGCCTATATATGAAAAATAATGCTCGATTTACAGAACCAGAAGTTCACGAGGAACTCATAAGCAAAACGAACTCACCTTTTGGAAAACTTAAAGGTGACCTAAATCACTACTCCTTTGCTACTGTAGAATCACAAGTACGAGTGAATCTAAAATATGCCCGGCTTGGTGCAATTGCACTTTTAAAAAAACGAAATAACAAGCGCCCCATTCTCGCCTCTATCTTTTTCAGACCGCTGGGTAAGTTTATCGAATGCTATCTTATTAAGCGTGGATTTCTAGATGGCCTTCCCGGGCTAATTATTGCTATCAATGCTATGTACTCCATGTTTATGAAGTATAGCTTTGCACGTTTTGACACACAGACTCTCCTAGCTGAGATGAATAAAAGAGATATAAATGATTAAGACCCTTTTAAAGATTATATTTGCAGGTAGTATTATTTGGTGGCTATTTTCAAAGGGTCACCTAGATTTTGGAATGGTGCCAAAAGTTATGGCAATGCCTCAACTTATTGCAGTCATGCTTGGCTTCCTCCTCATCAACTTGGCAATGACATCCTACCGATGGAAACTCCTATTAGAAATAAAGGCATCAAAAAAGCTCCCATTTGGAAGAATCACATGGCTAACCTGGGTAGGAATTTTCTTCAGCACATTTCTACCAGGTGCCGTAACAGGAGATATTATAAAACTTGTCTATGCTCGAGAGCTGGATGATCACCTCAACAAAACCTTTCTCGTAACAAGTGCCCTCTTTGATAGGATTCTAGGAATGTTTGGACTCCTGTTTATTATGGGTTCGACTAGCTTATTTTATTACCGAGATCTAATTGAAATTTCTCCAAAAATTGCTCCTCTCCTTCACTTCAATTTTTTACTATGTTTAGGAATGGTAGTTTTCTATATTACTATTTTTATTCCTCACCACTACCAGGTGGTAATTTTACGATTAGTTGGAATGGTGCCAAAGATTGGTCAGAAACTCAAACACCTCTTTGAGCAGGTATGGTTGATTGGGCACTCTAAGAAAACCGTCCTAATTACCACAGTGATGAGTATCATTAGTCAGACAGGTAATGTTTTTGCCTTCTGGTTTCTCACTGCGCCATTTTATAGCACTGCTGTGGCATTTAAATACACTGCAACCTTCATTCCCCTTGGGCTAATTTCTGTTGCGATCCCAATCAGCCCATCAGGAATGGGTGTCGGACACGTTGCATTTAAGGAACTCTATGAACTAATTGGGGTAACTGGCGGAGCATCACTGTTTAACCTCTACATTTTGGCCATGATCAGCTTCAATCTTGTTGGAGTAATTCCCTACTTAATGATTGGAAAGAAAAAGAATATAGGAAAACAAATAGGTGA
>JAGLCH010000225.1 GCA_023146355.1 Bacteriovoracaceae bacterium
AGGTGCAAAAAAGAACTGGTGCACAGATGACACCAGTATAAAGTTAAAACTTATGACAGGTGGAGACAATTCGCGCTGGAGTGCAGAATCCACTCCACTCGCCAGAATCATAAGAGCTAAAGCCGTAGTACCAAGTAATAGTAGCGCTTTCTTGAAAAAATGTCTGATGCATCATCTCATCTGAGAGATGGCCATTAATCCTAAAACACCAACCGTACGCTCGCATCTGGGTGTCACTTAGAATTTCAAGTGCATCCATTCCTGTTGCTGTTTCTAAAATTGAATTAATCCCCTGCTCTGCCCCTTGATAGGGAATATTATTTTCCTTGAATGACCGAAGTGTGACTGCAGAAACTGTTGTTTGCCCCTCAAATTCCTGCGTGAAAGAGTGAATTATATTATCATTACAGACCTCTAGGATCTGCACTGTTGCTGTGGCAGCATGAAGGTAAGAGCATGATAATAAAAGAAGAAGTACTAATAATTGTTTCATTTTTGAGCTCCCTAAAGTAACACAAAGTACCACTCAAATAACAGCAATCCAATAGCGAATTATTTACAAAAACTTGGGTAAATAGGTGAAATTGGTGTAAGGTATGGCCAGTTTACGAGGACTTATCAGATGGAGCAAAAAGAGCACTACATTCAACTCTGCTTTGAGCAGGCCAAATTAGGAGCGGGATTTGTATCCCCCAATCCAATGGTGGGCGCAATTTTAGTTAAAGAAGGCAGAATTATAGGTAAAGGTTATCATCAGCAATATGGTAAATCACATGCTGAGCCTAATGCAATTGCTTCTGCTACCGAGTCTGTTGAGGGGGCAACTCTCTATTGTTCTTTAGAGCCATGCTGTCATAGCAATAAACTTACCCCCCCCTGCACAGACCTAATTATCAAATCAAAGATCTCAAAAGTTATTATATCAAACCTCGATCCCAATCCTGAAGTATCAGGTAGAGGACTTGAAATTCTTTCTAGTGCTGGAATTGAGATTGAACATGGAGTACTTGCCGCCGAGGGTGCAAAGCTTAACCGTATCTTTTTCAAGTACATCACAACGAAACGCCCATTTTTGCATTTGAAATTGGCACAAACACTTGATGGTCGAATTGCTACAGAGACGGGAGATTCAAAATGGATCACAGATGAAAGTGCTCGTACTATAGTTCATCAGATGAGATTTCATTATGATGCAGTAATGGTTGGAAGAGGCACTCTCAATGCTGATAATCCCTCTTTAGATATTAGATTAATTGATAATAATGAAAAAATACCGTACCGAATTGTCGTTGGTAATCCTGAAAAAATGAATTGGGACCATAAAATTTTGGCAGACTCAAATACAGATAAGACAGTTATTATAAATTTGCACACATCTCTCAAAGTTCAGACAAAAAAACTTATATCAGATCGTAAGATCACACTCATTGAATCTGATTCAATGAGTGACGCGCTTCAGGTGCTAGGTGAAATGAAAATTTCATCAATCTTACTTGAGGGAGGTGCGATTTTAGCAACCTCCATGATTGAAGAGGGATTTGTAGATAGAATCTCCACATTTATCGCCCCAAAGATTATTGGGAATGGTCCATCATCTATTAGTGGAACCAATTTTGAGAAAATGGCAGAGGCAATTGAACTTAAAGAAGTTGAAGTGAAAAGCATTGGTAATCAAGTATTAATTGAAGGGTCATTTTAATGTTTACTGGTCTTATTAAGGAAATAGGAGTCGTTAAGAAAATTACTCCAAATGCAGAAGGAGCAGAGATTACTGTTTCGAGTGTTGTCCTTCTCTCTGAGATTGTAGTTGATGACTCTATTGCTATAAATGGCGTATGCCAAACTGCGACGGCGGTAAGCGGAGATAGCTTTACCGTTCAAGCAGTACATATCTCTATGGAGAAAACTACTTTAGGTAGGCTTAGAGTCGGTGATGAAGTGAACATGGAACTTGCTTTACGGGCTAGTGATCGCCTTGGTGGCCACATTGTCCAAGGCCATGTTAATTATATCGCAGATTTAACTGGGATAACGTCAAAAGGTAATAACTACCTTGTGAGTATTACTCTTCCTGCTGATGCTATCAAATATGTTGTTGCTGAAGGTTCTATCACTATTGACGGTATTTCACTTACAGTGGCCTACCTTGCAGGAAACAAAATAACGGTTTCTATCATTCCACATACATTTGAAAATACCATTTTAAAGAATAAAAATGTTGGGGATAAAATAAATATTGAAGTTGATATAATAGCTAAATATGTTGAGCAATTATTAGGTTCTAAAAAAGAGGAGAAGACTTCTTCCTCTATGACTGAAAATTGGCTTAGCTCTAAAGGATTCTAAAATGATTGAACTGAGTTCTATTGAAAGTGCGATCGAAGATATTCGAGCTGGGAAGATGATTGTTGCCATCGATGATGAGTGCCGTGAAAATGAGGGGGACCTCATTATGTCTGCTGAAAAAGTCACGCCAGCGGCGATAAATTTTATGGCCACATATGGTCGAGGATTAATCTGTGCACCTATTTTAAAGTCTGATGCTGACCGCTTTGGGCTAGAATTGATGGTGAAGAGTAATAACTCTCAAAATGAAACTGCTTTCACTGTATCGATTGATTTGTTAAATGGCGGGACAGGCATTTCGTGTAAAGATAGGTCGGATACTGTGCTGGCGCTTACAAATGATGAAAGTACAGCGACAACGTTTGCAAAGCCTGGTCATATTTTTCCACTTATTGCTAAGGACGATGGGGTGCTAGTAAGAGATGGCCATACTGAAGCGGCCGTAGACTTTGCCCGCTTAGCAGGTCACAAACCAGTAGGCCTTATTTGTGAAATTTTAAGTGAAGACGGAACTATGTCCCGTGGTGAAGAATTATTTCTTTTTGCAAAGAAACACGATCTTAAAATGGTCTCGATCGCAGACCTTATAAAGTACAGAAAGAGATTTGATACGATTTGTTCTGACACTGATGCTATCGATTTTCCCAATAAGTATGGAGAAGGTTTTAAATTAAAAGTTTTTGAAAGCACTATTAATTCAGGTGAACATCACGTGGCAATTTACAAGGGCGAGATCACTTCTGATGAGCCTTTGCTCACGAGAGTACACTCAGAATGCTTTACAGGAGATCTTTTTGGATCTTTAAGATGTGAGTGCGGTGATCAACTAGAAAGTGCTATGCGAGCAATTGATAAGCTTGGTCGAGGATTAATTCTTTATATGAGACAAGAGGGAAGAGGAATTGGACTGCCTAATAAAATTAAGGCCTACCGGCTTCAAGATGGTGGACTCGATACAGTTGACGCCAATATTGCCTTGGGGTTTGATCCTGATATGCGTGATTATTCATTTGCTGCTCAAATGATTAAGAAGCTTAATATAGAAAGTATTCGATTAATGACCAATAACCCTGAAAAGGTCAATGGCCTTAGGGAGTTTGGCATTGATATTGCTGAGCGAGTGCCTACAGAAATCTGCGTTCACGAACATAATTTAGGATATATGGAAGTTAAGAGAGACCGAATGGGTCATATGCTTCCTGAGAAATTAAATAATAAATAGGAGAATAGATATGAATATTTTAGAAGGACATTTAAACGCTTCAGGAAAAAAATATGCAATTGTTGTGGCGCGATTTAATGAATTCATTTCCTCAAAACTTTTAGGAGCAGCAGAAGATTGTCTAAAAAGGCATAGCTGTAATGTTGATACTGATGTCGATATTGCTTGGGTTCCAGGTGCTTTTGAAATTCCATTGGTGGCCCAGCGTTTGGCAGCAACTAAAAAATATGATGCAGTGTTAACTTTAGGGGCAGTTATCAGAGGCTCAACTCCACACTTTGATTATGTTTGCTCAGAAGTTTCAAAGGGTACTGCAAAGGTGTCTCTTGATACTAATGTTCCTGTTATTTTTGGTGTGATAACTACGGATACAATTGAGCAGGCAATTGAGCGCGCGGGAACAAAGGCCGGAAATAAGGGTTGGGATTGTGCAATGGCAGCAATTGAAATGAGTACTCTTCTTTCAAAAATATAATAAATAAATTTAAAGATAGTTTAAAAGGGAAGCTCGTTCTTCCCTTTTTTTTATTCTTAATTCCAGTTTAAGATGAAGCAGTCTATCCCTACTCCAAACTATTCTTTAAGAAAATAAGCTACAAGTTTTGGGTATAGGCTTCTTGGAACTAACCTTAGTAGTATGACATTGAATTTATTCATAAATCCTGGCACTACAAACTGTTTGCCGGCAAACATCGCTTTTATTCCTGCATTCGCCACTGGAAAGCTCTTCATAATTGCAAACTTTGAATAAATACTTAGGCCCTGACCTGCTACTTCCATAAACTCAGTTTCTGTGAGTCCAGGACAAAGGGCAGTTGCTGTAACATTCTTGTCTCGCAGTTCATGGCCTAGCGCTTGAGTAAAGTTGAGTACATAGGATTTCGTAGCGGCATACGAGGCATAACCTGGGCAAGGTTGAAAAGATGCAAGAGAGGCCACATTTAATATACGTCCGCCATTTCTACTTGCCATATCTTTACCAAAGAAGTGACAAAGCTCAGTAAGAGTAATCATATTGAGTCTCATCATTTCATCAATTTTGGATAGATCACTCTCTACTTGCTGTCCATAAATGCCAAATCCTGCATTATTAATTAGGTAGTCGATTCTTATTTCTTTCAGTAAAAGAAGGTCAAAGAGTTCGTACCCAGCACCAGTATTTGATAGGTCCATTACGATGACTTCAACTTTAATATTATATTCTTTCTTTAAAGTTTCTTTTAACTTTTCTAAACGATCTTGACGACGAGCTACAATCACCAGGTTTATTCCTAGGCGCGCTAAAATGTGTGAAAAATCAACGCCGAGGCCACTTGATGCACCTGTTATTAATGCCCACTTTGAAACTGTACTCATGGCCTACCTCTCTGAAAGTTAATATAAGAATAAGATTAAAATAGAATAAAGAAAAGCCCCCTTATAAATAACTTGTAAGGGGGCCAAATAGAATGACTCGGAATGAGTTTAGTTTAGTGGGATAGGGAGTTCCAGGCGACCATTCCACCTTTAACGTTAAAAACGGTAAGGTTAAATTTCTCAAGGATCCCATATGCAATAGACGATCTCCTGCCACTTCGGCAGATAAGATAGATTTTTTGGTCTCCATAGCTTTCAGCTATGTAATCAATTTGAGTTTCGAGACCCGAAAGAGGAATAAGCTCAGCACCATCTAAATGATCTGCCTTATATTCTGAAGGGGTACGAACATCAATAATGATAAAATCATTGGCACCTTGTTCAATTACGTTTTTTAAGTTTTTAACAGAAATTTCTTCAATTCCAAATGCTGAAAACATGAAAAATGTGGCGAATAGGGCAAGAATCTTTTTCATTTGATCTCCTCAAAGTTGATATAGATCTATCTTAGTCTTCTATGGGCCAAAGTATAATTGAATGAGTCTATAAAGTAATAGCTTAAGTTGATTGTTAACGAAGGTGGTAGAGAAAGATAGACGCGGCCATGGCAGCATTGAGATGGGCAACCTTCTCATCTACTTGTATTTTAAGTGTTTTATCACAATAGCTGGCAATCTCGTCATCCATTCCATGTCCTTCAGAGCCAATTACCATTGCAAGCTTTTGAGGAAATACAATATCAGTCAAGAGTATTGAATCTTCTCTATTGGCAGTTCCAAAAACTGCATATCCCAAGTGAGAGAGCTCGTGAAGAGTGCTGAGAAGTTCGTTTGAGCTGTGTGTATTCATGAAAAATATATTTCCCATGGAAACTCTGATCGCTCTTCGAAGAAGAGGAGACGCACTTTTTTCATCCGTAATAATTGAAGTCACACCAAAAGCTGCAGCACTTCGAACAATGGCACCAACATTCTCAGGTGAAGTCACACCATTAAGAACGACTATTCTATCACCTAGCGCATTTACAGACGCCTGAGCGGGGCATTTTGCTCTTGCCATGACTCCATGATGAAGTTTGTAGCCTATAACTTGCTCTATGATATTTTTTTCCGCAACAAAGACTAGCTCTGATGGAACTCTATTTTTTAATAGATCTTTATGTTCCGCGTAATATGAAGAGGTAACAAAAACCTTTTCAATCTCGAGTCCACTATCAAATAGTTTGGTCACAACTTTTTCGCTGTCACAGAGAATTGAGTTTCCGGTGGCCTTGTTTCGAAGGGTAAGAAATTCTTGGACTCGTGAATCTGTAGGATCAGTTATTTCTATCATTTTTTCTTAAGCATCTCTTTTAGAAAGTGACCCGTAAACGAGTTTTTATTCTTTGCAACTTGCTCAGGAGTTCCAACAGCGACAATCTTGCCACCTTTGTCCCCTCCTCCGGGCCCAAGATCAATAACACAATCTGCCAGCTTTATGACATCTAGATTATGTTCAATTACTAAGACAGAATGACCTTTAACAATCAATTGTTCTAGTGCTTCCATTAGGATTTTTACGTCCTGAAAATGTAATCCTGTAGTTGGTTCATCTAGAATATAGAAGCAATGACCTTTAGTTCTTTTGGCCAGTTCGCTGGAAAGTTTTAGTCGCTGCGCCTCTCCTCCTGAAAGGGTTGTTGCTGGCTGTCCGAGCTTCATGTAGCCAAGTCCAACATTGACCATAGTCCCAAGGATTCGTGAAATCTTTGGGTGATTGATAAAAAACTGATGTGCTTCCTCAATTGTCATATTGAGGACATCTGAGATGTGTTTCGCTTTATAGAGAATAGAGAGAGTTTCACGATTAAAGCGAGTCCCTCTACATTCATCACAAGTAATATAGACGTCAGGCAGGAAATGCATCTCAATCTTTTTAACGCCATTCCCTTCGCATTCTTCACAGCGTCCGCCTTTCACATTAAAGCTGAAGCGCCCTGCCTTATAACCCCGTGCTTTTGACTCGGGTGTTAAACTATAGAGCTTACGTATTTCATCGAAAACACCAGAGTAAGTTGCAGGGTTTGATTTTGGAGTTCGGCCAATTGGAGATTGATTGAGATCAATGACTTGCTTGATTTCTTGAACACCACTTATTGCGCGATAATTTTCTCGATCATAAATAGGATTACGTCCTGATGACATATAGTTTTTTATTGCTGGAATTAATACTTCATGAACGAGCGTAGACTTACCAGATCCACTAACTCCTGTCACGCAAACCAATCCACCAAGTGGGAAGTTAACATCGACCTTTTCAAGATTGTTGTGAGTAGCACCAAATAACTTAATGAATGTCTCTAATTCTCTTCTCTTTTTAGGGATTTCTATTGAAATTTCTCCCGACAGAAATCTTCCGGTTGGAGAACTTTTGACTTTCATTATTTGCTTTGCTGTTCCCTCGGCGACGACTTCGCCACCGTGAGTTCCAGCACCTGGGCCCATATCAATAATGTGGTCTGATGCCATCATAGTCTCTTCATCGTGTTCGACTACAAGAACCGTATTTCCTAGGTCTCGAAGAGACTTCAAAGTATTTATTAATTTTGCATTGTCTCTTTGATGAAGACCAATACTTGGTTCATCTAAAACGTAGAGTACACCAGTCAGCGCTGAGCCAATCTGTGTTGCTAGGCGAATTCGTTGACTTTCTCCGCCAGAAAGTCCCATTGCTGGTCGATGAAGAGTTAGATAGTCCAATCCAACATCGATTAAAAATTGAAGTCGTGACCTAATCTCTTTAAGCAATTTTTCGGCAATTATCTTCTTCTCCCCTGTGAGCTTTAATTTGTTCATGAACTCAGAAAGCGCAATGACGGAGAGAGATGAAAGTTCAGTGATATTTTTTCCACCAATCTTAGTGGAAATAGCAACTTCATTTAGACGATTGCCCTTACATAGAGGGCAGGTCTTAATAATCATATAGCGCTCAATTTCTTTGCGAGCTTTTTCCGAAGCAGTATTGTGATACTTCTTATGTTGCCAGGCTATGATTCCTTTAAAGTTTTTCTTGAAATCAAACTTTGAATTTTCTGATACGAATGAAAAAGTATAGATCTTGTCTGAACCATAAAAAAGCGTGTGCTTAAAATCTTCAGGAAGATCTTTGTATGGCACTGAGATATCGATTGAATCTTGGTTTACAACATTTAAAAACATTTTATAGAAAAATGAATTTCTTTTGGCGATTGGTAGTACGGCACCCTGTGTGATTGATAGGTTTTGATCAAAAATCATTAATTTCGGATCAAGTACATTACTCTCTCCAAGCCCATTACATTCAGGGCAGGCCCCAAGCGGTGAGTTAAAAGAAAATATTGGTGGCTCTAGGTCTGGGAATACACGCTTCGTTGTTGGGGACATATTATTTTCGCTAAAGGTAAATTCCTCATTTCCTACAATAACGACTAAGGTTCCCTCACCTGTCTTTAGGCCATACTCAACCGAATCAGTTAGACGTTTTCGGATACCATCTTTAATAACAATACGATCTATAATGATTTCGACCGTGTGTTTTTTTTTATCAAGCTTGAGGTCATCTTCAAGCATAACGATTTCTCCATCAATTCTGGCACGAGAAAATCCCATTGATAAAAATTTTGAAATTTCAGACTTAAGACTTCCAGTCTTTCCTTCTATAACTGGTGCGAGAAGTTGTATCTTAGTTTTATTTGGTGACTTTAAGAGCGTTTTTACAATTTGATTTGCAGAGTATCTAATAATTTCTTCACCCGTATCGGGGCAAAATAGAGTTCCTGCTCTTGCGTATAAAACTCTCATATAGTCGTATATCTCTGTCACCGTACCAACAGTAGAGCGAGGGTTTTTACTGCTTGTTTTTTGATCGATAGCAATTGCAGGAGATAGTCCTGAAATGGATTCAACATCAGGAGGTTGATGCTGGCCCAAAAATTGTCTGGCATAAGATGAGAGAGACTCAATATAACGGCGCTGTCCTTCGACATAGATAGTATCAAAGGCAAGAGATGACTTCCCTGATCCTGATGGACCGGTAATTACAGTTAAGGCATTTTTTGGGATGCTAACATTTACTGATTTTAAATTATGAACCTTTGACTTATTTACAATGATTTCATCTAGTGACATTTTAAACCATTAACCTTTGGTGCGCAGAAATTGCTCTATTTAAGAGGTAGAGAGCACCTTGATAATCAGCGCAGTTCTTTCCATATAATTCAAAGGCAGTCCCATGGTCAACGCTCATACGTAGAAAGGGGAGGCCTAGAGAGATATTGAGACCAATTGTGCCATGGAGCGCCTTAAAGATAGGAAGACCCTGATCGTGAAACATGTAAACCTTTAGCTGTCTTTTGTCATTGTCGTGAAAGTGCAGCGTATCGCCAGAATATGGCCCTTTGAATTCAAGGTTAGAATACTTACTTTTAAGGGCCTCTATGCCGTCAAATATAACTACATCTTCGTCGCCCAGTAATCCATTTTCCCCAACATGAGGATTGATACCAGCAAGGATTACTTCTTCAAAGTCTCCAAAATATTTTTTGTATCCTTCCACAGTGTTTTTAACTTTTTGCACAATCAGTTGAGAAGTGATTGTACTAGCAACTTTAACAAGTGGAATATGATCAGTAATTAAAAGGTAGTGATCCTCACCAGATGAAAAGACCATTGCTGTGGATTTCGCATCATAACGAGCACGTAAGTATTCTGTATAACCTGCCCTCATCACTCCTTGATCAATCAATTGATCCTTTGAAGTTGGGAGGGTGAGAAGAACATCAGTATCGTGATTGAGACGTTCTAAGCAGTGATCAAGACTGATTGTCGTCTGTGGGAGCTCACCATCTTCAAGTAGATTCAGTTTTAATAATGCACCCGAAAATAAAACAGAATTTTCTGTCAGCTCGTAGGAGATTTTAATTGTTTGAAATGTCGAAATTAGTGAATCTTTATATGCGGCAAGAGTAAAGAGCTTTTGATTCTCACTTGTGAGAAGGATAAAGCTCTTTAAGAAAACTTCTAGGCCGATAGATTTCTCATGGCCTTGGCTTACATAAATCATATCACTTGAAATACTTTACGTAGTGTCCATTTTTTTGACGAGCAAGCCAAATACCAGTCATTTTATCAGTGGCCATTTTCATTAATTCACCGCGGATCTTACGTTTTTGAGCAGCAAAATCTTCCGACTCAACTAAATCTTTCTGTTTAACAAAAAACACATGGTAATCATCAGCTAGAAGAAATGGTGCTGAAAATGAACCTTCGTCTGTCTTTTTCAGAAGTTTCTTCAGTCCAGGAGTAAGCCCGTCTTCAGTTAATTCCCCAAGAGTATTGGTTTCAACGCCCTCAAATGCCTTAGGAAGATTTCCTGTGTTTTGGAATTTTACGAGGACATCCTTGAATTTAGAAAGCTTATTTTTTCCCAACTTTGATTTCGGAAGATAGAAGTCAACAAGGTCATATTTAAATGAAAGAGTTTGATTACTAAGATTTCTCTTGTAGTAAGTGTTTTTGATTTCTTGCTCTGTCACTGAAATTAATGGAGAAATTACGCGATCAACAAAGAGGCTGTATTCCATCGCTTCTCTAGTCAGTTCAAAGTACTCGTCAAAGTTCATATTGTTTTGCTTTAAAAACTGAATCAATTGCTTTTGCGAAAGTCCGAGCTGAGCAATACGCTGCTTAACATTACCTTGAACTTGCTCATCTCCAACTACAAAGCCAAACTCAGAAAGCTTATCGCGAATCATTTTTGAATTGATGATATTTTCTGCAACTTGGGAGTTTGTAAGCTTCGATTTATTATAAATAAATGGAGCAATATTTTGTCTTATTTGTAAGTTTGTCTTTATTCTTTCAACTATTGATAAGGTGATAATCTTGTCATCAACGACAGCAATAATTTTATCAAGAACTTTTGCTTGTGCAGCACAAGCAAGAATTAAAGCAATAATGGCAATAGAAATTTTTCTCATTATGTTCTCACTCAAAAAAAAAGGCCGGTAGTAACCGGCCTTGTTATCTATCAATTAATCTTCCCTATTTTAGAAGCTTTTTATTAATATGGATAGAGGCGCCTTTCTTCAATCTTTTGAAGTAATCTGAGATAATAGCATCTCTTTTTTTATCGTAAACAATTTTTTGATAAAGTGGGTAGTTAATGTCTTTAAAATCCTTCTCTGCTAGTACTTTGATAACATGAAAGCCAAATGGAGAAGCAACAGGCTTAGTAATATGGCCCTGTTTCTTGCCCTTAATGGCCATGAAGTATGACTTTGCAAGCTTCACAGCTGGCTGAAACCCCATATCTCCACCAAGTTGAGCAACAGAAGCTTGAGAAAACTTAGAAGCAAGTTCAGGGAACTTTGATTTATCAGACTTCAGTGTATTGTAAACTTTCCAAGCTGCTTTCAGAGCTTCTTCTGACTCTGGTTGTGATGGAATAGAGCGAGTTCGGAATAGAATATGCGCTGTGCGGTACTCAGGATATTCTGAATAATATTTCTTAACATCCTTTTCCACAACCTTAATCTTCTTGAACTCTGGACCTAGATCCTTTGAGATCATGGCGTGGTAGAGGACATCTTGCATCTTTTGCTTAACTGTGGGGTCAAGCTGAAGCTTTAGCCTAAGTGCTTTCTGTATACCTAACTGCCTACTGATCATGTCATTAAGCACGGTTTCTTTGGTAACCTTTTTATGGGTTAAGAATAATTTTGTTTGTTTGTAAGTCTGATCAAATACATTTTCTTCGATCAGGTCTCCATTGACTGTGGCAACAGGTGTGGCCAAAACGCTGCCAGTGAACATCAGTATTGATGCGATAACTACAGTTATTTTCTTCATTTTCCATCCTTGAAAAAAGACATACCTAGCAAAAACGCTAACATGTAACCAGTTGCTGCGCAACATCTTTGGCGAAATTTAGCAGTTCTTTTTGATCCACTTGGGTCTTATGACTATAGATAACACGATAGTCAGGGGTAAACTGGTATATTTTAGGGCGCTTCATAAAAACCTCGACTACTGCGTTGCGAAGCGCAATATTGCGATCTAGTGACTGTTGATCAAATTGAAGTGATATTATTGTTCCGGCAACTGAAATTGCCTTGAGGCCAACATGCTGAAGACTAATCCTAGTTTCCAAAATTGTGAATAAGTTTTGCATTTCAACTGGATAAATGCCAAAAATATCTACCAACTCCTCTTTAATCTGTTCGAGGCCATCCAAGCTCTCACAATTGCTAAGCTTTTTATAGTATTTAAGCCTTTCTGCAGAGTCCTTAACGTAATGACTAGGAATAAAACTGGCAAATGGGGTATTGATTTCAATATTTTTTCGAATGATTTTCTTTTCACCCCGAAGCTCGAAAATTGCTTCCTTCAATAGCTCCATGTAAAGCTCAAGTCCCACTGCTTCAATATGACCGGACTGTTGAGCTCCCAGGATATCTCCTGCGCCGCGAATTTCGAGGTCAGCTGATGCAATTGAAAAGCCTGAGCCCATATCGGCATATGTTTGGAGTGCCTTCAGGCGTGATTCTGCAATCTTTGTAAGGCCACGGTTTTTCGGTATTACAAAATAGGCGTAGGCCTTTCGGTCAGAGCGGCCAATTCTGCCCCTCAACTGATGAAGCTGAGATAGCCCATAGGTGTCGGCGCGATCAACAATCATTGTATTTGCATTAGGGATGTCTATTCCTGACTCTATAATGGTAGTTGAAAGGAGAATTTGATACTTTCCAGAGTAAAAATCCTTCATTTTGGTTTCGAGTTCTCTTTCGGACATTTGACCGTGTGCAACTACAACCTTGGCGCCTGGAACCAATTCGCGCAATCTGGCGCTATATTCTTCCATATCTGCAACTCTGTTATGAACATAAAAAACCTGCCCCCCGCGACTCAGCTCTTTTTCAATAGCGGCCTTAAGAGTTTGGTCATCCTCTTTGATTAAATAGGTCTTAATCGACTGTCTTCGTGGAGGTGCTGTTTGGATAAGTGAAAGATCACGTAGTCCCAAAAAAGCGAGTTGCATTGTGCGGGGAATTGGTGTGGCAGTGAGCGTGAGAAAATCAACAGATGATTTCATCAGTTTAAGCTTCTCTTTGTGCCCCACCCCAAAGCGTTGCTCTTCATCTACTACGACTAGACCGATATCTTTGAAGTTAATAGATGCAGAGAGGATTTTGTGGGTTCCAATAAGTACGTCAATTTTACCCGCAGTAAGTTCATCTTTTATCTTTTTTACCTGAGCAGCAGTCTTAAACCGTGAGAGGAATTCTATAGTGATGGGAAAGTCTTTAAAGCGACTGGTAAAAGAGTTGTAGTGCTGCATTGCCAAAATGGTAGTTGGCACTAAAACTGCCACTTGCTTCCCGTCATTTACGGCCTTAAATGCTGCACGCATTGCCACTTCTGTTTTTCCAAAGCCAACGTCACCACAAACGAGGTGATCCATTGGAGTCGGTTTTTGCATTGCTTCGAGGACATCATCAATGGCGAGTCTTTGATCATTCGTTTCTTCAAAGGGAAAGGCCAAGGCAAATTCATTGTCTAGGTGGTTTTGTTCAGAAAAGGCGTACGCCGGAGAGGACTGTCTTTCTGCTTGGAGCTTTAATAAGTCAAAGGCGAGCTTCTTTACTGAGTTTTTAGCCTTTTCCTTTAGTGCAGAAAATTTGTTGGATCGTAAGTTTGCCGCTTTAAGGCCAGAGTTGCCGTCAGCATGTTTTTGAATCATGTTCATTTTGTAGACAGGGACGTATACCTTGTCGTTATCAGCGTAATGAATGACCAAATAATCAGTTTGGGTATCTCCCACATCCATGGTCTGTAGGCCGTGATAGATTCCTATTCCGTGTTCGCTGTGGATAACAAAGTCACCCTCTTTGAGGGTTGCTAATTGCTCAGCAAATAAGTCCAAGTTTTTGGGTTTTAGATCCTTTGCCTTCGATTTTTTGCGACTAAATAGGTCGCTATCGGTAAGTACTAAAATGTTTTCAGCGGCATAATAAAATCCAGAGGAAAGTTTAGCATTTTCAAATCTAATTCGAGAGAGTATTTCACCGCAAACTTCATTCTCCTCAAGTAGGAATGAAATTTCTTTTCGGCTGCCCTCGTTGGCACTTGAGAAAACAATTGTTCCAGAATATTTGAATTCTTCCTTGATAAAGTTGAGCACTTGCTTTAGATAATCAAAGCGGCCCTGTGCAGGATTAATGAATCTGCCGAGATAACCGGAAATTTTTTCAACTTGAAGTTCCATCGTATTTGAAAGGTCATCATCTAAATCCTGAGAGATATTAATTTCATTGAAACTTAGATAAGTACTATTCTCCAAGTAACCCATCAGTTCATGGTTATAGAGAGACTCTGGTGGTGGAAGTAGTAGCTCTGATCCTTCTTGATCACTGGCCCGAGAGTAATCATAACGCAGTTGTTCTATGAGCTCCGTTATATTTTGAGTTGTTTTAAAGCCATTAATAAGACTAATAATCGGGCCATCAATATAATCGAGGAGTGTTGCTGTTTTAGTGAAAAACTGTGAACAATATGCAGGATAGTTTTCAAACATGGCACCATCACTTAGTGCTGAGAAAATATCTTTTCGGCGCTCGTGCTTAGCCTTTTCAGAGGGGCGCGGACGTATTAAATTTTCACGTAAGGCAGTGCGGTACACCTCTCCTGAAAATATCTGTGGAGCAGGAGCAACGCCAACAGATTCAATGTGGGTAGTGCGAATTGTCTTTTGAGTATTACGATCTATGGGAAAGATTTCTTCAATCATATCATCGAAATAATGAATCCTTAATGCCTCCCCTGTAACAGTGAAAAGGTCAAAAATTTCACCACGATTGCAAAATGTACCAGGCTCCTCAATGGAAGTCGCTGGTGAGTAGCCCATGTGTACCAGTTTCAAAGCGAGATCTTGAGGGGAAATGATATCACTAGTCTCTAATTTTAGCTGGTTCTCAGAAAAAAATGAAACAGGAGGTAATCGAAGAGCAGCGGCCTCATGGGTTGCAATGATAATTGATTTTTCTTGCCTGTGGACGAGAGAGTCTAAAACTTTAAAGCGTTTGTATAAACTGCTTTCAGAGGAAATAAAGTGACCGTATGGACCCTCATCGAGTCCGGGGAAAAAATATAGTTTGTGCTCAGTCTTGTAGGTTAAAAGTGTTGTATGGAGCTCTTCTGCTGTTTCAAGAGTGTCGCAGATAAAAAGGTGATTTGACCGATGAAATAGGTCTCCCTTCATTTTAAGAAAATCATTGAAGATAAATGGGAGGTGCTCCTCTGCAATACCACTAATTGTGAGCGAACCTTTGATGGCATTTGACTTCCAACTCGATATCTTTTGCATTAGACCTGTAAAGTTAGTCATGGTGTCCTCCAGAAGCAGTATTATAGTGGAATATCATTTCAAAGTCTTTCAATAAAAATGGGCCCAAAAGAATGACACCGCATTCATTAGAGGCCATAATTAATAGATAAAGTTATTAAATATTAAAAGGTTAACTAGAAAATGGAGATCAATTACAATCTCATTGCAACAGTTGTTACAGTGGCAATTTCTACTGTTACGTTGCTATTTGTTTTTCTCCTCAAGAAGAAGAGAAAAAGTGATGGCGTCGCCGAGATTTTTGAGTGTGGAGAAAACCCGATTGGAAGTGCCACTCGACAGTACCGAGTAGACTTTATTTTTAGCATGATTAGTGATGTGCTATTGATGCTGATCGCAATGGTTTTATTTTATTGGGTTGTGAACCTAGTAGAGACCGACTCAAAAATATCACTAATCGGTACAACTGTTACTTCTGTGATCTGGTTGATAACCTATCTTTATACTATTTCGATTGGAGTGAAAGAAAAATAGATGGTCAATACAATAATGCCAGTGCTTACCACGATGGGAATGGCGCTTGCCTATGTTTGTTTTTTTGGATTATTTGGGCACTTCACGAATAGAAGTGTCGAGAATACTATATTGAGACGATCATCAATTCACGGTCATCACTCATTTTTTCGTAAATTTTTCAATGGTATATCTCGCGCCCTTGGTAAAGAAGAGCATATTCCGCGACAAGGTCATAAGCTCCTATTTATTCTCACCCCACCTATTGCTTTTTCTATTGCTCTTGGGATGTGGACAAACGCAATTTTTATTCCTGGTGCCATGTTTTTTTCAGGAAGCATCCTCACTGTTTATGTACTTTACCTACTCTTGACTCTCACATTGATTTCAGTTGCATGGGCATCAAATAGTAAATATCCGATTATTGCGAGCTTTAGAATATTGAAACTGCTAATACCAATTGAACTTGCATTTCTATTTTTATTCTTTTCCATTGGACTGCACTTTAATACATTTGAAATCAACATCATCGCTGAAGCTCAAGCAGCTTCTATCTCTAGCTGGGGCATTATAAGGCAGCCTCTTATTGGACTCGTCTTTCTCTTCCTTATTTTGATCAAGTGTGTACAAACACCGTTTGACTACATCATAACTTCCAGCGAGTTGGCCGGTGGTGTTCTTGCTGAGTATTCTGTGTTTGGGAAATCTCTTGTAAAAAATGCTCTTAAACTGTCATATCTATTCAGTCATCTTTTCTTTGTTGTAGTATTTCTCGGTGCCGCTCACCTGCCAATTGTTGTTCTTCCATTTAATAGTGATGCGCCCTCCATGTATGCTATTCAGTCCTTGGGAATTATTCTGGTAAAATATATTGTATTACTGGGCTTAACTCGAATTGTACGGCTGGGCTTTCCAACAGTTAAATATATCAAAGTTATGTGCATAATTAAGTATTGGGTTATTCCTGTTATGCTATTAAACATGCTCGTAACGATAGTTGTTTCGAGGGTATTGTAATGGGAATTATTCAAGGATTGATAGTCCTCGTGTCGGCACTTACCTTCGGCTTTTTGTTTGCTCGTAGAACTCTTTCAAAAATAGTGATAATTGGAATTCTCGATATCTGTGTTGCTGCCATTCTCTTTAGCGCGGGCCTAAAAGTTGCAGCATTTGTATACTTGGTGGTGTCTCTATTTACTATTTTGTTAATATTTGCCCTCGGGGCCAAGGTTATTAATATGTCTCATGTTGAGGTAAATAGATCTGGACTTGTTCCCCGAATCATATTTAGTGTAGTCTTTCTCACAATCGAGATGGGACTTATCCTAGTGTTGTCCCATAGTAATTCTGACTTCTCATCATTTGGAAATTTTGGGCCATTTCATCTCATCGACTATTCGATGAATGAAAGTATGGTTTTTGTATATTCCCTGATTGCAATAGCGGCCTCGTTGGTAGTTTTTATAAGTGCAGAACTTTTTAGAAAAAGAGAGATCGAATGCTAGAACTTCTTATTGTTTCAAGCTTAACTATAGCCGTGGGGATTATCCATTTGTGCTTTAGTGGAAATCTCCTTAAGCGATTAATTACAATGAAGGTTCTTTGCACTGGGATTGTACTTTTAGCAATTACAACGACTGCTACAATTGCACCAGAGATGTTAAATTTTATAGTCCAAGTATTAACTATCATGCTTTCAGTCTTGATTTGCTTCGCGTGCCTCTTGATCCTTCGTTATTACCTATCGAGGAAGACTATCGAAACAGATCAAATGACTTTTTAGGTAAGGATTTTTTAGATGTTACCTTGCATTACATTTTTACTCATTCCAGTATTATCATACCTGCTAGTCAAAGGTGGGCATCGTACTTTCAAGTTTAGCTCAACTTTAATAAATCCGATTACATCTTTACTCACGATGCTAGGAGTGATCTCCTTTAGCATTGGAACCGTTACATTTGGTTCTTTGGGAGGATTTGCAGTATCAAATGAGTTTTTCAGTATCAACTTATGGAGTAATGGATTCCGAATCCTAGTAGCGCTCTATCTCTCCTTTGCCATGCTCTTTTGCTCATATATTGAATATAACGAAAGTGAAGATAAGTTATTCAACTCGATTGAAAGGTATTTCCTTCTCAGCTCTTCATTTATGGTCGTATTTAGTGCTAATTTTTTCACCACAATCATAGGTGTTACTCTTATGACCCTTTCTCTGATCCATATTGGTGCAGTTAATTCGAGAGAGAATATTCGGGGCATTATTAATTTCTACATAAGGAAAGAGATCAGTGATTTTTTTCTGATAGTGGGAGTTTTGCTATTGGCATTATTTGGGAAGACGTTTGACTATATTGATCTTGGTGAGGCCCTTGTCGGTTTAAATAATAAGCTTGGCAGTATGGCACTAGTATTTATTGTATTGTGGTTTTTAATTCGACTGCGAATATTTCCATTTATATCGCTAAAACAAAGCTTTTTGGAAAGTATTAAATCACCGTTAAAGGCAATATTCATCTGTATCTATCTGCCTGCAATCGTTACACCTTTCTTAAGTTTTACTAGCCTACTAGATGAAACTATTTATTCTCAACCAATTCTTTTCACTTTGGGAATATTATCAACATTCATATACGGCATTATGGCGCTCTTCTCGATCCGGTTAAAGGATCTGTTAATTTATTTTACTTATGCTCAATATGGAGTCGCTGTTATTGGTATTTCTGTTGGCGCATATATTGATGCCGGCCTCTACCTTGTGTTTTTGAGCGCACTCGTATTAATCTGGTTTTCTCTAAACAAGCTTCTCGAAAGAGAAGGCGTGAAGGAAATCAGTCAGCTCACTAAACTTGGTCGACGCTATACGAAGTTGAAGATCTTACTAGGAACACTTATTGCCCTTCTTGCAGGTATACCCATGTTGGGAATATTTGGAATGCGCTCAGAAATTATGTGGTCAATTACAAATTCAACTCTTGGGCATAGCGGAGTTGCATTATTTTTATTTGTATACGTTATAAGTACAGCGGCAATTGCAAGAGTATTTGTTGCTCTTGTCTGTAAGAGGGATCAGCACCTTATCACTGCCCGCAAGTACCAGAACTGGCAGATTGTAGTTTCTGGAGGTGTTCTTTTTCTGGTCATTGGAATAAGTATATTTACAATTTCTGATGTAATTATTCCTGGGAATTCGCTTATATTGCTCGAGTATCTTCGAAATGATTTTATTGAAGGCCGGATCTTCTTTGCTTCAAATACCGTTCACTATATTTCAATTGCAGTCGATCAACTTCTAACACTTGCTGTTTTTGGAGCGATGTATTTTATTATTGCGACGAAACGAGGGGGGCCGATTGAAAAGGTTGCCCGAAAGTTTTCAGTTTTGATTGACTACTATCGAAGATATTATAGGTATAGCGATGAAAGTTTAAGAAAAACGACTACTGGAATTCAGTATGCTTCGAAAAAAGTATTTCATCTTATTGATGAGAAGTTATTTTCGACACTCTCTGGTCCAGTCGAACGAAGTGCCATTATTGTTGGAAAATTAAATAAATGGTCTATCGCTCGCTTTGATTGCTACATCGGTCTAGTAACTGCTGGCATTGTACTGTTTATTATCATTATCGGTTTAAGCTTTATCATCGAGGGGCCATAATGGAGCTATTAGCACTAATTGTTGTATCAACAATATGGGGATTAACATTACCATTTGTTCAAGTTAAATCACATGCAACAAAAGTATTCTCGGTTGCTGGCGGCCTTTCAATACTTGCCTTATCAATTCAGGTTTTTATTCTTACAATTGGTGACAAAGTCCTGAAGTATACGGTATCCCTCGATCGGTTAACAGAGATCCAAGTTCATCTAGTCCTTGATCGTGCTAATGCCACATTGATCCTTCTCTCAAGTATTCTTCTTCTTCTTTTTTTACTTGGAACACAAAAAGGCAACCTAAGGAAGGCCTCACTGGGGGCATCATTTATCGCATTTACAAGTATAGTCTTAGCCGTTTTATCTCGTAGCATATTTGGCTTCTTTATTGCTTTTGAGGTTGCGAGTATTGCTCTATATTTTGTGATGCCAATACGCTCAAATAAGCTAATGAAAAGAACCCAAAGTGTAATGGTTTTTATTTCAGGTCTTATGCTGCTTTCATTGCTCTATATCGCAACATCAATATTCGAGTCGGCGGGCGATCTAGCTTTGTCAGTTGATTCTCTCAAATCGATTATAGAAATAAATACCCCAGACAATTTTTTGTCAGAAATATTATTTTTCTCAAGCACGCTGTATGTTCTTAGTAGAACGGTTATTTTTCCGGCCTCTTTTTGGCAGTCAAAATTTACCAGTACTCTAGGACGAAGTGCAATAGCTCTACACATATCTCTTCCTGCAATTGGCGCATATGCTTGGTTCACAAATTTTACTACGATCATTCAGCCTGAATTAGTCCGAACTTATCAGACTCCGCTCTTAATTACCCTTTGTATTGGGGCGATATATAATATTTTTATTTCACTTGGACAAAGAAAGTTAGAAAGAGATGCAATATTTTTCTCCTCAACGCTTTTGGCGTATATCCTAGCAAATATTCTTTTACTCAGTGAAGATGGCGCTAGGAGTGGGCTTATCGGTGTTGTCTTTTTGAGCCTTCTCAATAGCTATATTTCGGTAGTCGTAAGCGCACTTGACAGAGTTTTTGGATCCACGCTCATTCCCCTATGCGAAAGGTCCGACAAATATTCTGCCCATTTCTTGAGGGGGATTGTTGCCGTCTTCCTTCTTGTTATGGGGACTCCTGGAGGAATTGGTTTCACTTTCTTTTATAGTTCCCTCGTGGCCGGAATCAACCATTCTAATCTCATTGGTGGATTAATGCTCGTGGTATGGGTTGCCCTAATGGGAATTGTAATTCAAAAAATAAAAATGATCATTTTAAATGCACCAGAAAAAATTGCAGATTGTAAGATTCAATTCAATCGTCTTGAGCTTTTCATTATGTATGTTCTTTTTTTGTTTTTTATATTGGGTGGTATCTTTCCTCGATATCTTTTTAGTTAGGAGTTGATAAATGACATTATCAATTGAATGGTTATTGCTTATATCTTTTATATTGGTAGTTGCTGTGCGCTTGGTAGCACAATTAGTGGGGGAGAAATCTGAAAAGATTTTAAACTATTTATTCTTTCTCCCGATTGTACTCCTCATTGCATATGTCTATAACACCGAAATCGAATCTAGTTTAGGAGTGCTAAGCTATGAGGGACTAAAGCTTACATTTTTGTTCTCACTTACTGCCTTCAGTCTCATATCGCTGTTAAAGGGCATAGGACGAGATCTTATTCATAATTTCTTTATATCTTTACACTACTTGTTTGGAGTAATTGCGATTGGAGCAACAGATTTTGTGACGCTAACAATTGCAATTGTTATTTGCGGTATTTTGGCGGTGACACAAATATTGTTATCTCAAAATGTTTCACTGTCGGACTTCTCGATTCGATTATTTTCTATTCAAATAATTACAACGATCAGCCTAACCATAGCATTCATTTGTTTTCTTATGGCAACAGGTGGTACCGGCCTTGCATCAATATCTAATGCAGATACAACATTCCTCCTTATTTCAATGTGCTTTATTATATTTGTATTCTTACTTGAAAGTGGAAGCTTCTCTTTCTCATATATTATGACTGATGTTGGGAAAAAAGTTGGCCGTGAAGTCTACTCCATTGTCCTTATGAATAAGTTTTTAGTACTTGGGACTTGTCTATTTCTTATCAATTCATTTTTACCAGTGGTAATTGAACAAGGTGTCTACCGCATAATAATTATCTTGCTGTGCTCTACTAGTGTATTGCTGTCAATTATCGGCGGGCTTAATAATAAATGCATTGCGAGCATTACCTCAAAACTTTTTAGTATTAATTCAATAATGGTGCTCTCAATATTTGCCTATTCGGGTGAAAGTGCTGTGCTGTATAATGCTTTTTTATTTTTCGTTATGGTAACGCTCGCGACAGTTGTATGTTTCGATCGAGGGACAGCACGGCCTTCTGGTGTTATCCCCCTTAATGGATCAGTAGGAGAGCTTACTGTATTTTCAATTTGTTTAGGTTCACTAGGTTTATTTCCACTTAATTCTCTTTTTATAAAGAGGTTTTCATTATTGGTTTCTACAAACCAATTGGAACTCAACATACTCACTGTGTTATTTGCCGTTGGATTGGTGGTACTATTTATCAGTAGTACGAACTTGATTACTAGTATTGCGAGAACAGCTAATTCTTCTGAGTCTGTAGATCGACCTTTTGTCGATAAGTTTGTTGAGTGGAGTATAGTTATGATTATCACTTTTGGCGGTTTATTCGCTTGAGATAGAAGGACGATATGAAGTATCGCGTAAAGCTCAAAATTGGTCGTGTTGTTGGTCCATTTGATGAAAATCAGATAGTAGAGTTATTTCTAAAAGGTCACATTGATGGCAGTGAAGAATGCCAAGTCTTTCCTATTGGAGATTGGGCAGCACTTAAATCGTATGATGACCTAAAAGAAGCACTAGTAAAAGCAATCGCAGAAAATAAGTCGCCATCTACTAGTGCGACTGAAGATTCAAAGACTGTTGTCAACTTCTCCATATCAAAGAACAAAGTGGATAACAGTCAAAATAAAGCACTGGAATCAAGGCCCAATGTTAGTGAGTTCAATTACGCAGATGAGGAAGAGGAGTATATTGACTATCACGAACTTGAAGAACGATATGAGGGCTCTGAGGGACCTGAAGGTAGCAAGATTGTACATAAAGGCGATCTTGATGCTGAAGTCCCAACTACTCTAGAAAATGAAAATGAAGAAGAAGATATCGATTCAATTGAAAAGACTATTGTTCTAAAGCGGCCATTATCATCTGAAATAAATTCAGACCGAACAGTTGTCACTCCGGAAAGTGCAAAGTATCTAAAGCAACTTGAGGAAGAGAAAAAAAAGAAAGACGAAGAAGAAAAAAAGAAGCAAGTAAAGCAGGAAGAAGAGAAAGAGAGCTTGCCAATTGAAGATGAGAAGACGCAATTTATAGACTTAAAAGATGCCTTACAAGAGATTAAAATTTCAGCAAGGGAAACAGAACTCGCTATTGAAAAAAAGGAAAGAGAGCAGAATGTAGAGACTGATCACGTTGCCGTGAAAGAGGAAAAAGAAGTAGTAGAAAAGAAGAAAGGGATCCGACCATTTTTAGTGATAATTTTCGTACTACTAATTGGTTACCTACTGATGCCATCCGATGAAGAAAAGAGAGCAGCACCGATAACGCCATTATGGGCCAAGATTTCATTTCCAGTCTCAAATGAATACGAGGATTCAGTTCGAAGTGATGAGTTGAACCTTGAGGCAATGGAGTTCTATAATCGTGGAACTTATATTTCAAAATTAAAAGCAGCGAAAAAATTCAACCTTTCACTACGCAATAAGTTTAAAGACAATAAGGCGCTTGGATACCTCGTTATGCTCTACTCGGAGCTTTTGCCTAATGCAAAAAATAAAGAACAAGCATCTAATTCCCTGTTCAAGCTAGTTGAAATAGCTAGGGCCAAAGTTCTCACTGATGTGAATGTCGCAATTGGTACTGCCCGTTTTTATGCATTTTCTCAGAAAAAATATACAGCCTTGAAGATACTCGAAGACTATATAAGAGTTGGCCAACCAAATGTTCTTTTTTTAGTAGAGTATCTTAACCTACTTCTTGATGTTGGAAAGATAGATGAAGCTAAAATCGCATTAGGAAAATTGGAAGCAATCAATGCCCCCCCTTTTGAAGCATTTATTGTAATTGCTAGATACTACTCACTAGATGAACAGCACGATAAAGCAAAATCTATATTGATAAAAGCAGCAGAGCGATATTCAAAATCTGTAAAGTTGCTCCTTACTTATGCTGATTATCTTTTAAGAAAATCTGAATTTAAGAAATTTGTAAGTGTGCTGAAAGCGGTTAAGGCCCTTCGAGCAGAGCGGTCACCTGTCTACTATTCAAAGTACCTCGAGTATATGGGTGTATTAAGCGCTTATAGTAAAGACAATAAGTCTGCTGTGATTCTATTTAAAAAGGCATTAAAGCTCAATGAGTCGCAAGAGCTCCGCTCTAAACTGGCATCGCTTGAGCTCGGAGGTTCCAAAGTAGTTGAGGATCTGATTCTTGAAAGTAAAGTTGTCAATTTAATGAGGAAAGCAAAGATTAAGATCCACGAAAGAGAGTGGGACAAAGCTTTTTCCTTAGCAATTAATGCTTCGGACCTGATGGAAAACTACGTGCCTGCTAAGCTTCTCCTCTCAAAAATACAGACTGAAAGAGGCTACTATAATGCTGCTATACAATCTCTTGAAACGCTTCACGGGGAGTTCCCGCTTGATGCAGATATCAACTTTCAGCTTGTTGAAACGTACATTGCAGCACGTATGTTGGAGAGAGCAAAAAAACAGATTAACAAGATCTCTGCCACTGATTTAGTCTCCACATATTATTACGCCTCTATGCTCGGAAGATATTTCGATAGCAATAAAAATTTTATGGCCGCATTCAGTTGGATGAAAAAGAGTATACGTATGAATCCTCTGAATGATCGGGATTTTTATTATATGGCCGTGATGCTTCATCGTCGCAATAAACTAAAGGATGCTAATACTGTGATAAAAAAGGCCATCACTTTAGATCCTGAAAATATTGATTATAGAATCCTTTATGCCAAAATCGTATATGAATTTAGTGGAAGTGATGCAGCTATAGGCTACTTGCGGGATATACTAACAAAGTATCCATCTCACCCTAAAATTCTTGCAAGAATTGCAATATTTTATCATATGAGTGGGCAGATTCAGTTGTACGAATCAAATGTTAAGAAAATTCAAAGTATGCCAAAAATTGATAGTTCTTTCTATTCATATCTGATTAAGGCTGCAAGGCTAGATGAGAAATATAGTGATGTAATTAAATACTCAAATGCCTACTTCAAACTTAATCCCGGAGATTTATTTCGACGGATAGAGCTGGGCTCCTACTTGCTAGAGAAAGGCAATTTGGGAGAAGCAGAGGTCGCAATTAAGGAAGTGGTTACGCGCCTCCCTAACTACCCAAAGTCAAACTACTATCTCGCAAAAATAGCGATGTACAAGAAAGAGTATTCTAAGGCACTTGAGTTTGCTAAGCTCGAACGCGAATATAACGGAGCGAAGGAGTTTGGTTTTTCAGTAGCAGGTGAAATCCTTCGCCGCATGGAAAAATATCCAGAATCAATTAAAATGCTGGAGCAAGCGATTGCTAGGAATGGTAAATCTCTTGATAGTTTGACCAGTTTGGCATGGATCAAATCACGTCAAAATTATTATGACGAATCAAAAGAATTATATCTGCGAGTCTTAAGAGAAGAGCCAGGAAATCCTAATATTCATCGGTCTCTCGGTTATGTTTACAAGTCCATGGGGCAAAGTAAGCTTGCTATTGAGTCGTTTAAGGTTTATTTAGATTTATCCCCTAGCGCCACTGATAAAGCGCGAATTAAACAAGAAATAAAATTTCTAAGGTAAATGAGGTTAAGATGCACGACATTAAGTTTTTTGTCGAAAACGTTGAAGAAGTTAAGATAAACCTAGGGAAGAGAAAATTTGATACGGGTATCATTGATACTGTTCTTAAAATGAATGATCGTAGAAAGGTTCTAATCCAAGAAGTTGAATCTTCTCGAGCTGAAACTAAAAAGCTATCCAAGGAAGTAGGAATGCTTAAGCGAGATGGTAAAGATGCCTCTGAGCTTATGGCAAAAGTGGGTGAGATAAAACAGGCAATGTCTGAAGGCGATGCAGAGCTTGAAAGTACAATCAAGAATATGGATGGCCTACTTGCTACTATTCCAAATTTAATTGATTCTGAAGTTCCATCTGGAGCTGATGAGAGTGATAATATTGAAGTTCACTCATGGGGAGAAATTCCACAGCTCGACTTTGAAGCTAAGGATCATGCAGACCTTGGTGAATCACTTGGGATGTTAGATTTTGACTGTGGAGCAAAGATAACAGGTGCTCGCTTTGTTGTTTACCGCGGTCATCTCGCAAGACTAGAGCGTGCTCTTATTAATTTCATGCTCGATTATCATACTAATGATGGATATGAAGAGATCATCCCCCCATTTATTGTGAACTCAGAGAGTATGTATGGAACTGGACAACTTCCTAAGTTTGCCGAGGACGCATTCAAAATAGATGGGCGCGACTGGTATCTTATTCCTACAGCAGAAGTTCCGGTAACTAATATGAAGCGGGGTGAGCTTTTCGAAATGAATGAATTGCCGCTACGCTATGCTGCCTATACTCCTTGTTTTCGAAGTGAGGCCGGATCCCATGGAAAAGATACGAAAGGGCTTATTCGCCTGCACCAATTTAATAAAGTAGAGATGGTAAATATAGTTGCTCCCGATAAATCGGAAGAGACCCATCAGGCAATGGTTAAGCGTGCTTGTACTATTCTTGAAATGCTTAAGTTACCTTACCGCTCGATGCTTCTATGTGCTGGGGATATTGGGTTTGGTGCCCGAAAGTGCTACGACCTTGAAGTATGGCTACCTTCACAAATGAAATACCGTGAGATTTCATCTATTTCAAATTGTGGAGAATTTCAGGCCCGTCGTGCCTCAATACGTTACCGAGGAGAGGACAAAAAACCGGTGTTTGCCCACACCCTAAATGGTTCGGGTTTAGCAGTTGGCCGTACTGTGGTGGCAATCATGGAGAATTATCAGAATTCAGATGGAACGATTACAATTCCTGAGGTTTTAAGGCCATATATGGGTGGTTTAGAGCAAATTGGTTAATTTTTTTATTGAAATTAAAAAGTTTTGGCACTAATATGTCTTTATTGCGGTGGATTGGCTGAGTGGTCGAAAGCGGTGGTTTTGAAAACCATTGACCTTTACGGGTCCGCAGGTTCGAATCCTGTGTCCACCGCCATTCTTTTTTTGAAAGCTGCTAACGCGGCATTTTTTTTATGGAGACGTGGCCGAGTGGCCGAAGGCAACGCCTTGCTAAGGCGTCGTACGCTTCCCGCGTACCGTGAGTTCGAATCTCACCGTCTCCGCCATATTTTTAAAAACCCCTGTTTTGCAGGGGTTTTTTTTATCCCAAAATCAGCTTATTCACGATGCCTTTCACCCTGAGGGCGCTACAGGGGTGGATTCGTGCGTCCAAAATTCAGATTTGTTTCGACTCAAACGCTAATCTACTCAAGTGACTTCTCAAATAATACATTTCTATATGCTCTCCAACATGAACTATGGTGTGAATCATCAAGTGTACCGTATTCTGGTTCAATATCATCTTCATAGTCGCATTCTGTATCAGCACCTACAAGAAAGTCATTAAAGCCTCGTATTGAAATATCACTCGATGCTAAAACCTGAACTGCAACTTCATCTGCATGGTCCTCATTAGTGTAAAAGCGTACTGAATTAAAATCCACTTCATCTTCTATTTCACGCATGGCGACTCTGGTACTTACAGTTGATAGCTTGATGGCATTGAAGACGTTATTTTCAAGATAAATCCTTTCAAGTTGAGATAAAATATCTTGTTGCATCTTACTGCCTCCGCTCAAAAGTTTACGAGCGATATTATAATCCATATCAAATGCTAGGGACGTCAGAAGAATAAAACCCATTTTTTTATCACCTAAGCACTGCTCAGCTTCTTTCTCAAAGCGTGATGATAAATCAGTTATAGATCTTGAATTCGCTTCTGCTGTAATTACAAGCCTATGAGTTGCTTGACTATAGTTTTCTTCCATTACATCGATAAATTGATTGAGCAAAATTGCTGCATCATTACACTTGCTCTTATTTTGATCATAGATTAAGTCGCGAAGCTGTTGTGTAAGCAGGGCCATATTATTTTTATATATATTGAGTGGTATCCCACTTAATTCTTTGTTAGAAAATGGACCAACTAAACCGAACAATAGCTCATATTTTGTCAGCATTTCACTTAGCCTAGGATCGCTTATAATTTGGTCTTTAAAGAGAACTTCACCTGTCGATTTATAGTAGAGGCTTGGGAAGTCTGTTTCTTGGAGCGCATGGTGGGCCATCTCATGGGCAAGGACTCCAATGACTGTTTCATCTGAATAATTCTGAAGCAGCCCTCGACTGACTACAATATAGTTTGGTCTTAGTCCTGTTGTGGGGTCTAATGAAATTGCCATTGCATTTTCTAATGCAACATCAAGAATCAAAATTTGAGGAGTTGTTTGTAATTGATACTGATTTGGAAACTGAAGTTTAAATCCAATTACAACTCTATCTAAATATGACTCAACTTGATCGTAAAGTTTATTTGAGTGGTCGAGTATTTTATCTTCCTCACGCAGCTCCATTTGAGCTATTATGGGCTCTACATTTTCAAGATGGAACTCTTTAGCTGACTCCCAATCCATAAAATATTGAATTTCATCTGTTGCCACTACAGATGCTAGAGGAGATAAAATACAAATCAATATGATCAATAAATTTCGCATGTGTAAGACTTCCTATTGAGTGTCAAAGAATTAGTCGGTTATGAAATTATAACGACCTATTAATATGTGATAGATACAAGCTCTGCCCAAATTAATGCACTATTTGTGCCAAGATTAGTCTGTCGAATGTCAGATTGATTAAAGCTTTTGATTACAATTGGTCCAAGAAATCTAAGTCCGCACATAAGCTACCAAAATGACTTATTCACGATGCCTTTCACCCTGAGGGCGCTACAGGGGTGGATTCGTGCGTCCAAAATTCAGATTTGTTTCGACTCAAACGCTAATCTATATGATTTGCATAAACTATTCTCTTGTTAGGCCCAGTATTCCTGCCATTGCAAAAATTCCGTATAATGATAATATTTAGTAACTTAAACCCATGAGATGAAATAGATGAGTGATATGATTGAGTATATAGAGATTAGTATTTCTTTGCTTTTGAAAGTAAAGCGACCGCTCTCCTTTGATTTATACGTTCAGCGAACTGCCAATAAGTATTCCAAAATTTCAAATATGGGCGAATTGATTGATGTTTCTCGCATAGAAGCTTATGCAAATAAAGGGATTGAATATTTCTATATTACAAATGATGACTACAAAATTTACACTGAATTCATTTGTAACCTAGGGGCAATTCTTCAAAAGTCATCAGATTCCTTTAAGCCTCGTGAAGCAATCGAGATACTTAAGGAGCTGACAATCTTCACAGTCAAGGAATTGAGTGAGGGGCTAGATGTTAATGAGAAGGTTTTTGAAAGTGCAGGGGTTGTAGTATCTGAGAGTATTGAGATTTTAGAGAAGAATCCAAAGCTTGCATTTAACTTAATTACGCTAATGGGTGCCCATGGCGACTTGATGAAGAATTCACTTGCCACCAGTATCCTGTCGGTTCTATTGGCAAAAAAACTAGAAATTTTATCAAAAGCTAATTTGGAAATCATAGGACTTGGAGGCTTTTTCCACGATATGGGGATGACTCAACTCAACTTTGACCCCGAAGAAACAGAAATACTTTCTCGTGATCAAAGAATTGAGATTTACAGACATCCCGAGCTTGGCAGGGATTTGCTTACTGGAAATTCAATAATTAAGAGAGAAGTGCTTTTAATTATTCTTCAACACCATGAGCAACCCAATGGCCTTGGATACCCAAACAAACTCAAAGATCGCGATATTTACCCTCCTGCGAAAATCATCTCTGTTGCATCTAGTTTTGTAGAACTAGTTGTTAGTTCAAAGTTAAAGCAGGGAGTTTCAAAAGATGAAGCATTCAAAAACTTAGAAGACTCAAGAGATAAGTTTGATTCAAAAATGCTGCGAGAATTCAAAGAATTAATCTATCCTGAGTGCAGAGTGATTAAAAAAAGTTCTAGTACCTATAAGTAATGACTCTTCATGTACTGAATCCGTTTTAGTTCGATGGCATGACAATAATATCGAATACTTTAGCGCTAGATACGGCCCATCTATGGTGATATTTACTTTATTTATCTCTCTTCACTCAGTTCATCTGTTAAAATGTCGAACAGTAACACTACTAAATCAATATATTATGAGGTCGCTATGTATAAAATGATTATTATTGGAGCAGGCCCTTCGGGAATCAGTCTCGCAGCGGAACTTATCAGTGATGGAGTTCCATCGGATCAAATCTTAGTTTTGGAAAAGGCAGAAGAAAAATCATTCATCATGAGAACCCTCTACCCTGCCCAAAAGATGGTAACAGCAAACTTTAAGGGACTTAACCCAGTGGCGAATGGAGTCATGAAATTTTATGACTGCTATAAAGATGATGCGTTAACTGTCCTCGATGAAACCATTAAGAAATATAATATCAATGTAAATTTTAAGAGTGAGGCACTACGGGTAGAGAAAAAAGAAGATCGTTTTGTCGTTACATCAAAGAGTGGAACATTTGAATCGGAACTTGTCGCTATCGGTATTGGAATCTTTGGAAGGCCAAATAAGCCTGACTATAAAATTCCACCTGCTCTGATAAAAAAATGTCAATACGATATTACCAGTACTAACATTGAGAATGAAAAGGTCTGTGTCGTTGGTGGTGGTGATTCTGCTGCAGAGTATGTTAAGCATCTTGTCGATGAGAATAATAATCTATTTCTTTCAAGTCGAGAGGTAGACCTTAGTTACATGAATCCGCAAAACCGCGATGACATTATTGAGATGGATAAGGCACAGAAGATGAAGCTTTTGGCCGGAAGCAACATTGTAAGTTTAGAAGAGACTGATGAAGGGCAAATTAGAGTTAACTTGAAGGAGTTCGATCCAGAGCATGTCGTTGTCGATCGAATGGTATTTGCACTCGGTGGAACAACTCCAAGTAATTTTTTAAAAGTTATGGGGATTGATCTAGATAATGACCGTCCTAAAATCGATGATCACTTTGAATCAGAGCAGGTCCCCGGCCTGTTTGTTGTGGGAGATTTGGCGGTCAAGAAAAATGGTGGTGCAATTATTGTTGCCTTTAATACATCTGAAGCAGCAAAAAATCGTATCATGCAAAAGTATGTGAAAAACTAGATTTTATATTTTATGAAAAAAAAAGAATGACGCCCTTTTGATCTGTACCCAAAATAGGACAGATCATTAGGGCGTTTTTTTATAGTTCGACGTTAAGAGAGTCGACACTCATCTTGGCATCACCATAAAGCATTCGCGTATTCTCTTTGTAGAAAAGAGGGTTTTCAATTCCAGCATATCCTGCTGCCATGGAGCGTTTCATTACAACAACTTTTTTTGCTCTCCAGGCCTCAATTACAGGCATTCCATAAATTGGGCTTCCCTCATCATCAAGTGCTGCAGGGTTTACAATATCATTTGCACCAATAATAAGGACAAGATCAACACTTTCAATATCGCCGTTTACTTCATCCATTTCAAAAACAATATCGTAGGGAACATTGGCCTCTGCAAGTAGAACATTCATGTGTCCAGGTAAGCGACCAGCAACAGGGTGAATCGCAAAGCGAACATTTTTTCCCTTCTCTCTTAGAGTCTTCACCATTTCATAAACGGGGTACTGTGCCTTTGCCACTGCCATTCCATAACCGGGAACGATCATCACTGAATTTGCCTCTTCTAGAAGATTTGCAACTTCGTTGTGATTGATAGAAAGAACTTCGCCTTCAATTTCTTTTGCGCTGGAGCTGCTTACGCTTTCTCCAAATCCGCCAAGAATTACTGAGATGAACGAACGGTTCATTGCCTTGCACATAATGTAGGAAAGAATTGCACCGGAACTACCGACGAGTGCACCAACTACAATAAGTAGGTCATTGGAAAGCATGAAGCCTGCAGCTGCTGCGGCCCATCCTGAGTAAGAATTAAGCATAGAGACAACAACAGGCATATCTGCACCACCAATTGCCATAACTAGAATAATACCGATAAAACAAGCAATTCCAGTCATGATTAATAATTCAGGTAATCCAGTTGTTCCCTGTGCATTAAGAAAACGAACACAGAGGTAAATACTTCCAATGAGCAGGGCAATATTTATTGTATGCCGTCCAAAGTAGCGCAACGGCTTGCTCATTATTTTCCCTTGAAGTTTTCCCCAAGCGACGATTGAACCAGTCAAAGTTATAGCACCAATAAAAATCCCAATAAAAATTTCGATCAGGTGGATGGAGTGTGCAGCGCCAGTAAGAGTAGCTGTGTGGGGATCTAGGTATGATCCAAAGCCAACTAATACGGCAGCTAAACCAACAAAGCTGTGAAGCATTGCTACAAGCTGGGGCATGGCAGTCATCTCTACTTTAATCGCAACAGCGACCCCAATCAAAGCGGCAATGCCTATAGCGAGAGCAATAAATCCATGGCCTGCGACACTAGTCCCAAGAACTGTTGCAATAATTGCTATTGCCATTCCAATCATGCCAAAAAAGTTTCCCCTTTTCGCTGACTCTTGAGAGGCAAGCCCCCCTAAACTTAAAATAAATAAAACACTGGCAAAAAGATAGGCCACTGTTTGAATTCCTGCATTCATAGTTATCCCCTATCTTCTAAACATTTTGAGCATTCTATGTGTGACCAAAAAGCCACCCACGATATTAATGCTAGCAACCAATATTGCGATGAAAGCAATAATAGTCATCGGGTTAGTATAATCGGGCCTCATCTGGAGAAGTCCACCAATAATGATAATTCCGCTAATAGCATTTGTTACTGCCATTAGAGGAGTGTGTAGAGAGTGAGAAACATTCCACACAACCTGCCATCCAATAAAACAGGAAAGAATAAAAACTGTGAAATGAGATAGAAACTCTGGTGGAGCAACAAGCCCTAGGCCGTAGAGAAGTGCGCCGATAGTAGCAAGAACAACTGCTGTTGTTTTTGTCTTTTTTGAACTTTTTTGAGCATCAGTAAGCTCTATCTTGACTACTTCTTCTTTTTTATCCTGTGGGCGTGTAGGGCTTACAGGAAGGGGCTCTGGGGGCCAATTAATTTCACCGTTATGAACGACCATTGCGCGCTTAACGACATCATCTTCCATATCAATTTTAAAATTTTCGGCCTTGCCCATATCGTCGATGAGGTGGCAGAGATTATTTCCATATAGCTGACTTGCCTGTGATGGCAATTGATCTAGCTTACCAATAATTGTTACGCCATTATCCGTTTTATAAACCTCATTGGGTCTTGTGAAGACGCAGTTTCCGCCCGTTGAAGCAGCGAGGTCGACAATAATTGAGCCGGGCCTCATGGCATTAACATGGTAGTCGAGTATTAGTTTTGGTGCTTCTCTTCCTGGAATTTGAGCAGTGGTAATAATAATGTCCACATCCTTGGCCTGCTCAGTAAAGAGTGCCATTTCTGCATCAATAAATTCCTGACTCATCACCTTAGAGTAACCAGAAGAAGTGGCGCCATCTTCCTCAATTTCTACAGTAAGAAATTGTGCACCCATGCTTTCAATCTGCTCTTTAACTTCTTTGCGAGTGTCAAAGGCACGTACGATTGCTCCCAAACTATTGGCCGCACCTATCGCAGCAAGACCAGCTACCCCTGCTCCAATAACAAGTACTTTGGCAGGGTCAACTTTTCCGGCAGCAGTAATTTGACCGTTGAGGAAGCGGCCAAAATGATTGGCGGCCTCGATAACAGATCTGTATCCTGCAATGTTTGCCATTGATGATAGGACATCCATTTTTTGAGCACGGCTAATTCGAGGTATCGCATCCATTGCAATGGCATTGATTTTTTTAGCTGCTAATTTCTTAAGCAGCTCCTCATTTTGTCCGGGCCATATGTAACTTAAGGTTACTGTCCCTTCTTTGATCAATTCAATTTCACTTGGGGTTGGAGCTTGGACCTTAAGTACAATATCTACCTGTTGGTAGAGATCACCAAGATCCTCTACAACTACAGCTCCTACAGCGCTAAACTCGTCATCGCTGTAATTTGAATTAAGGCCTGCGCCTTTTTCAATTAAGACCTCAAAACCCTGCTTTATAAGACGGGTCGTGGTTTTTGGAGTTGCTGCAACACGCAGTTCTCCTTCCACTGTTTCCTTTGGAATACCAACTTTCATAGCTTTACCTCATATGTCTATCGGGCATTAATAAAGATTATTTATTATTGTAGGTGGTAATGTGTAGATGACCAATTAAATCTTTTTATAGCAGTATAGTTTAATCTGATAAGAATGCCCTACTCTGTTCAAGAATACAATTACGGTGACTTGGGAGATGGCCACTATTTAAGGCATTCACCTCCTCTAGTGAAAGTTCTTAATTTGTTAATTATCTTACTCCAAGCGACCGATATTATAGATATAATAATAGTTTAAGTGATCGAAACTGTTTTTTCAGGTAAGAGGCTCAACTATAATGAAATAAGGTATGAATTCATCTACCAGAGGTTGATTATGAAAATCAAATGTACGTTAGCGAAGGTGTTGTTTCTTTCATTGCTTCTTGTCTCAGGTGCTGTGCATGCAGGTGAGGAAATCACTGAGAAGCAACGTGGGCAAAATCAAAAAAGTCGAGAGTCGATCTCCAATGAGAAGATGACAGAGGCAGTCGAACTTTTTTATGGAGCTGTGGCAAAATTTGCAGAAGATGAGGTTGCGAGTCAGATCATCAGCATCTCTTCTCTTGCAGATGCACTAGATAGCTCCGTTAGCATTCTCAATCAACATATAGCAAAGTCTGAAGCTGCTGGTGCGCAGTTTATGACAGTAGATAAAGGTATCAATACTCAGCTTGACGGCAAGAATCGGGGCCTAGATAAAGCGGTGTCTAATGCGGAGGATAAGCTTTCTAAAGCACGAGCAGAGATTAAACAAAACTCTGATTGTCCTGGAAGTAAGCGCAGTTATACTTATATTGAGTGTCGTAAAATATATATTGAAGCTAAGAAAACAGAGAGGATAGCAGCGGTTGAATTAAAGAGTGCTCAGAGTAAGCGTGATCAATATGGTGCTAAAGAAGAGTATAATGAGAGTATAAAAAAGCAAGATTCAATGGATGATTCAAAGGCCGAGATTAAGGCCGGTGAAGCTCCACGAGAAAAGGCACTCGAAAATGGGGAAAAGCTCTACACTGCTCAAGAAAAGCTTAATGCTCACATTAGAGATTCCTCAAAAGCTGCAATTGAAGTCGCAACACAAGCAAAGAAAGTTGCATTGAGCCTGCTTGGAATTTCTAGAAATGATGATTTTGAAATGTCTCAAGGGGTTTCAACAAATAAAAGTAATAGTGGAAAGCTTGATAAGGGAACAGAAATGGACCTCTTAAAGCGTGTCGCAAACTCAAATTCAGCTCACAAATTTATCAATTTATTTGCACTATCAGGTGGTGCATCAGAGTATTTCATGTGTGAGAACATAAGTGATACTGAGTGTGTATCTTACCACCTTATGGTTGCTGCGAATGCCATTTATCTTGCAATGCAAATTCGTGAAACTAGTGATTATAATGCGAATACAAAAGATATTTTTATTACCGATGACGATCCAGAAAATAAATATGATGATCAGTATAAGTTGCTCCAGCGCGCAGCAAAGGTCCGAGAAGAGGCACTTCGCACCGCAAATATGAGGATGCAAAGCCAGCAGATTCTTCAGCAAATGTTGATGAAGGTTAATGACATCGCTCAACTTGAAAACCTATCAAAGACAACTCGTGTTGAAGCAGCAAAGGCACAACTAAAAAAGGCAAAGAAAAATAAAAAGAAAATAGAAGTCTCTTTGGCCCAGTCATTTGCCCTATACCTTCTCGAGAAGGCGTGGACTGAGGTGGCCGCTGCAATCTCATATACAGGCTTTGCGTGTTGTAATCCATTTTCTATTGGCTGCTGTACCACAGGCTCAGTATTCGCCGCAAACTCTACTTTTTGGAAAGCGAAACAGGTTTTATCATATGCCATGTATACCTACTATGGTGTGAAATATACGCTTGCAATCATAGAGCTAGTAAAAGCAAAAAAAGAGCTTGAGCTTGCAGAAAAGCACACCCACATGAGATGTTGGAAAGATAATGGTGAGGATTCTCAAGTTTATAGCGCACCCTTTATGAACAACGCTCTCTATATCGCACGGCTTTTTACGGAGAGACTTATTCCCTATGTCCATGCAGGAACAAATTCAAGTGCTATTGGTGTATTAGATGAGTCAGGTGTCTTTAAGTATTATGAAATACGGAAAATGGCAGAGACTGACCTCATGATTGAGAAGTATATCGAGCCAGCAAATCGTGCTGAGTATATGGAGGAGGTTGCTCTTAAGATAGTGAATGACGGCCTAGATGGAACTGAAGATATTGTTGGCACATTGACTCAGCAATTGGGTCAATACAACGCAGTTGTAAATAATATGGATGTTTCGGCCAAGGTTAATCAAATGGGACAAGTTTCTGGCGTAGAAGCTCAAACAAAGCAAGAGTCAGTAGAGACAGTTGCTCTTTCTGGCGGAAGAATTAATCCCGGAACAAGTAACTTTGGTAATCTTTCTGATTATAGAGCAAAGCAAAAAACAGGTTCTGTTAATAGTACTGAAAGCTTAAAAAATGGTGATACCGCTGCAGCTGCAGTCGAGGATGCTGTTAGTGGTAACCGAAATGTGGCCAGTCTAGTTAAAAAGGTAAATCAGCAATCACGCAGGGCAAAGGGCCTCCTGGATAAAGCGAAACTAACGCGTAAAAGCAGCGAAAGTCGCCTATGGGAAGATCACAATAAGGCCATAATGAAGAAATTTTCTCGAAATAATCCGAAGTATGAGAAGTTTACTTCTAGTGTAGTCGCAGAACTTGCAAAAAGTGCTGTGGTAGCTAAAAAGAAGGCCAAAGTAGCTGTTGTCAAAAATAAACAAGAAGCACCTGCAGAAGATAAAAAGAAAGCATTTGATCCCACCGCGGGAATGAACTTTTCCTTCGACGATGATGACAGCGCGAATGCCCAGGCAAATCTAAACCAAATGTATGGTGATAGTCAGTGTACTGTTGAGCAGTATAAAGCAGATCCCTCCTCATGTGCTGGCGATACCGATAAAATTGCAGGAAGAGAGGCATTAGGCCACTTAAAAGGCCAACTTCACCGCTATAATACTAATAATAAGGGCGATGAAAGTGGCGTCTATGACGGCGATGACAGTTTATTTGGAATCATTTCAAAGCGTTATATTAAAACAGCACTTCCGACCTTCTTCACAGTGAAGAAGAGAAAGAAGTAGACAACTAAATACTGATTTGTTAAAAATGAATCACTTTAATGTGCACCTGTAGCTCAGCTGGATAGAGTACTTGACTACGAATCAAGTGGTCGCAGGTTCGACTCCTGCCAGGTGTGCCATTCTTTAATAAAGCCCTGTTTTCACAGGGCTTTGTTGTTTCTAAATGTCATTTGTACCAGTCTGTACCAGTTAGGCTTACCAAACAACCAGAATAGTCTTTTCCTTGCCTTTCACCCTGAGGGCATAAAACAGGGATGGGGACGTGCGTCCAAAATTTAACTACTCGGTTAGACAAGCTGTAAGCGAGGCTTATCTGCCTTGCTCTCAATCAAACTTTCGATATGATTCACAGCTTTCTTGTTAAGCTCATTAGGTGCATCAGTGTACGTCTTCTCAACTACTGCTCGCGATTTCCATCCTCCTGTGGCCTGCGCCGCATCTAATCCCATCTCCTTTCGCACAATATTTGCCATTGCCTTTCGTAAGATGTGGGTAGATTTGAAGATGGAATACAACCCTGCCTTTTTAAGGGCCTGATTATATCGGTGCTGTATCTGCCTATAAGAGAGAGGCTGTCCATTTAGATGAAACAGAAAGTCTAGCCTTTCCCCTGAGGATGCTCTTACAAACTCACAGGGTGTTGCTGAAACGTCTCTCATCCGTCTTAGGATGATCTCTTTCATCTTGTCGTTCAAGTGAACAACACGCTCCTCACCGTTTTTGGGAATCTCCTTTAAGCGTGTAAACTTCTTTTTGCTTCCCCAAACAGACACATCACTAATCTTCACAAGTCCGTAGTCAAAATCAATACTCTGTTTCTGAATCCCTGCCACCTCTTGAATCCTTCCGGCCATATAGAAGTGGAACTCAGCGAAATCTCTCCAAAAGGTATCATCAAATGCATCGAAGAATGACTTAACTTCTTCAAGAGTCATCTTGCGATTTGATTTAACGTAGTCCTTACGAACAATGCCTGCAATCTTGTGTCTCTTTAGTACAGGATTAACAAACATCGAGTCGTAGTTCTCACGATACCAGTTTAGAAAAGATTTAAGCTTCTTTAGGTCTTCGTTAAAGTTGATGCGCCTACTCTTCTTTTCTTCCGCTTCTCGCACTTTTGATTCGATATAAGCGTCAAGAAATTCAGAGTTAAGCTCAATCATTTTGTATTGAAGCATTCCTGCTAGGAAGTTCATACAAAACTTTTCTCTCTCTACTACAGTCTGTGGTTCTAAACTTGGAAAGTGCTGTCTGCGATACAGCTCCCATACCTCACCAACATTAAAGCGTTGATCAACTCCATTAGGACGGCCATAAATTTTGTCTCTAACTAGAGTCACATCACGCTTGCTCGTACTTTTAAGCTCGGAGCTTGTTAGCAAGGGGTGAAACTGGTTTCGCCAATTAAGAGCTTCAGGGATCGTATTAAATGTTTCTGAATACTGCTTTCCGTGAATACTCTTACGAGCGACATACTTTCCTGTTATAGAATCCTTACGAATACCTTTGTGATTTTTTAAAGGGGTAAATCTTTTATTTGTCATACTCATTCTCCTTCAAGTAACCAGCTTTGGATTACTTCTGGAATGAAATAAACAAACTTACCCTTTTTGATCTTCGGTATCTTCTCATCACTTACAAGGTTATAGATGTGCCCTACTGAGCATCCTAAAAACCTCGCAACGTCTTTAACTCGCCATATTTTCTTTTTAAAGAGCAACAAAGACTCCATTAAGTCTTCGTTTCCAATATAACTCATATTTCCATGCTTGTAATCTGCCATCATACTATTTACAACCACCAAACTAAGCTCCTTTACTATTAAGTCTTAATTTTTTATGAATTATCGACGTGACTATTCCTGCCACCTATTTACAAAGCTCTA
>JAGLCH010000226.1 GCA_023146355.1 Bacteriovoracaceae bacterium
TAACAACAGCGTGTGACACTAAAATGAACCAAAAAAAAACACTTAACTTTAAGATTTCATCTTCACCATATAGCACAGATCCACTTGACTATGATGCTTACTCTCACCATGTGGCATTTGGATCGGTATATGCCACGCTAGTAACTCAGTATTCTCCAGGAAAAATTCTTGGCGTAATTGCTAAAAACTGGAGCAATAGCAACCAAAGTAAAGAATGGTCATTCACAATCAAAGAGAACCTGCTTTATGACAATGGTGATATTATCTCACCAGCAAGGATAGCCCAATCCTTTACAAGAACAGCATATTTGATGAAAGAAAAAGGGTCGAATGATGTTTTTCCTGCAAAGCTAAAAGGAATACAAAAGCTATCCTCACCTAATGGTTTATTTGAAGGTGTCCAGTATATTGGTAATACTATTACATTTAAATTTGCTGTACCTGTCCCAGACTTACTTGAATTAATATCATTTGGATTATTTGGTATTGTACATCCAAGTAACTACGATAAAGAAACTGGAAAATGGATAGACAATAAATCAATAGTCGCCTCAGGAAATTACTCACTCCTAGAATGGTCAACCTCACATCTAATTTTGAGCCTACGCAATAATCATTTACTCAACATTGGACATCCCAAAAAATATGAGAACATTAAAATTGATTGGAACTCTAAAAATGAATCATTTGATATGTCATATGGGAGTCAAGAGGATTATAAGGATAAAAAGAATTTCACCTTTGCTCCTGGAGTGAATGCAAATATCACTTATATCCACTGTTTTAGTTGGAGCAATCCAAACGGCCCCTTATACAGTATCCACACGAGAAAAATATTGAGAGAAGCTTTTTTTAAGCAACTCAAAAATGAAGGTCTTACCAGATCCCATTCATTCTTCCCTTTTGAAATAAATGGAATTATGCCCATTCGCGAGGAAACCAAAAAACCTCATAAACTAATAAAGGAAATTAAACTAAATTTGCCATTTCCTGTAAGTACACATTTGATCAAGAGAAAGATATTAAATTCTCTTCATGTATCAGCTAAGAACTTAAGTATACCAGTCGCTAGTAAAGAATTTAGTATGAAAGAGCTTGTAGAGCACCTTGAACCAACGCACAAGCATTTCGTCGATATTTCAACTATTACAACAGGAATTCTCACAGCGGCTCCACTGGGAGATATTCGATTTATGTTTCTATCAAAAGAGGGGATCAGGCTCCCTGATTCTACAGGAAAAATCCATACTGAACTTAGTAAGAAATCTCCAAACCTGCAAAAAGTTAATCAGGAGATTTGGGATCAGGCCATCATATGGCCGATAGGCCACTTTCCACTTGGTTACTGGCATAGAGAAAGTGTCGACCTATCAAAAATAAACCTTAATCTCCCCCCTCTAGACTTTAACTGGCTTGGTTCAATTTGATTTCACTTGCTCCAATTAAGTATTTTGGATTAATAAATCAAGAAAATGACTATATTGATCGAATACACGTGTTTGAGAAACAAATAGGAACCATGGCCAAAAAGTACGAGGCGCATGCATTCCTCAAGGGTAGTTCCAAGTTCCCAAAATATTTTTTTTATGGAAAGGTAGATGGTACTGGAACTGATAAACATAAGAATATCGCCATATATAAGGCGGTTTCAGAAGCGTTAGAGCGCTATGCTTTTTATAGTATTTTAGAACGATCTGACGCAAAGCGATTTGGCTTTGATATTGAGCCGACAACCACAGGTTTAGCCGCATTTCCGGGGATAACCAAAATTGCAGCGAGAAAAATCTCAAATTTTGAGGCAATTGAAAGGTGGGCACTATCAGAGTGGTGGCAAGGACGCCTTAGTATTGATTCTACCAACAAGAAAAAAAATATTATTGAAATCCAAACCCCTTTCACCGAATCAAAGACAGTTGTTACTTGGAACTACATTAATCATATAAATCTAGTTGCCTATGGGTTCGCAACTGAGTCTTCATTATCTAAAGCATCAAAGAAGGCAAAAGTTGAAATGTCACGCAATATTGAAATTCTAGAAAAAATTTCTAAAAAGCAACTGACCACCGCCGAACTAAACAACTACAATCCAGTTGACCTTAGGCTTATCTATTTTGCAAAAGAACACGGACACAAGCTCTTTTTAGATAAAATCTGCCAATCAGAAAAAAATATAATACAGGTTGAGCGACCTAGAAAAATTATTAATTGTGAACTAACAGGCCCATGGAGCACTTTTACAACAGTATGGAGAACTCTATATGAACAAGAGAACCGTCCACACCTAGAGGAAGTGCAAGACTTCTTTTTATTTTGATTATTTCAATATTCAAGCAACCTGTCCTCACCAATTCCAAGGCCGTAAAATACGATGCTGCCTAGGTCGTGACCCCATATCCGCCCAAGTCTACTTCCCACCGCTGGGGAGTTAGGAAAGCCTTTTAGAGGCCCAAAAAGCAAAACTAGCACCAATTCCACCATCTAACTGATAGGTACCGTTATCAAGATAAACAATGTCATTATTGATCAACTGATCAAGTGAAGATTTAAGTGAGGATTTTGAAATATTGTACTTTGCTAATATTTCCTTGCTCATTAGGCCCCCTGATTTATTATGGCCAACAAGGATTTTTATCGCTTTTTTATTGTTTGGTGACATGGCCTCAAAAATTGGTCGAGCAATTGCCTCTACCTCAACTAAAACAGTATTCTCAATCTCGCCTAGCTTTAGCACCTCTGCATTTGCGCAGTTACGAAGGAAGTGCTGCACAAGCTTTGTTTCAGAGAGTGCTGATTGGTATAGCGTTTCAAATATACTACAAGTAAGTTGAGGTATTTGCTTATGAGCAAAATCAAAAAATATTTCGAGCTCTATTGGCCCAAGCTCCATCGGAGTAACCATCCCCATTAAAGGAGACTTCTCCCCTTTAAACAGTAATGAGAGCATATTTCTTTTCGAGCCTGTAAATATATATGAAACATTGTGATGCTTTTGAATGTGCTTTCGAATAGTGGCGTCGAGAGGCTTGTTAATTGTTTTGATCTGCTGAAACTCATCAATACAGAAAGCTGCCTTCAAATTGTGCTTAATCAAGTAATTACTAAGACCTTCAAAAACATCTGATAACAGTACCTCATGATCTACTGTGCTTAGCTTAGGTGAAAATGATGGTGTCCCATCCTGCCCTAGGGAAATATCAAAACTCACTCTATGAAAATAATCTTTTAATATTTTAACTAATGATCTTAGGTCTGCTTTCAAAGATGATGCGATTGCGCGGTAGAGCTCTCTTGCTAAGTCACACTCATCAGTAATATCGTAGATGTCGGCATAGATCGTAATAAATCTGCTTTTATCAATATGATTTTCAAAAACCTCTTGCACCAGCGAGGTCTTACCCATTCTTCTCTTCGCAAAAAGAAGAACATTGGTAGAATCATCGATATAGGATACTAGCCGCCCGATCTCAACTGGGCGCTCACAAAAAAATTCACCGGTTACCACACCATCATATATAAATTTTCCCATAATAACCTCCAGAAGTTCCAGCACGTAACAAGCGGACCGCACATTGCGTACCAGAATAATAACATACTTAGCTCCATTGGCAAACTCTTAAGGTATTGTGGCACAATCCAAAATGGTGTAAATCTGAAGTTCA
>JAGLCH010000227.1 GCA_023146355.1 Bacteriovoracaceae bacterium
AACCATATGGTCATATTGCCATATGGTCAAGAGCGAAGCATACTTTTAATTATAAGTACTTCTGTAAATCTTTTAACTTAGTGATCCGCAGAATATCTTCTCCCCGGCAGTCATCAATTGAGTTGCAGCGATTAAATCAGAGTAGTTTTTAGTCTAGATCAAGGGGGACATCATATAGTTCTCGTGTAATATGCTGATAACTGTCGTGTATTTTCATCATAGGTTCTATATAGTTAGGTCTAACTCTAGGGTGATGAGTCAGTAAATCGAACTTCGACCTTCTTTCTGGTTTCAGTTTTCTTATTAGATTCCCAATTCCACGCTACTGTAGTGACACTTTCATTGTCAAAAAATAATAAGTCACAACAACCTTCAATTCGATTTGATTTTATTACTTTCATATTGTCAGCATCAATTTTCCAAACAATATATCCAGGGTCTTTGTCTATAGCCTATTGAATGAGGTAACATGTTCTTCCATTTTCTGCAACTAGAGATATATCCTGAAAGGTAAAGTCACCTAGTTCTGGAACAAAATCACCAGTTAATTTCACATTAGCACCATTGTAGGAAGACCCCATTCTGATTTCACCTAAAACTTCAAATTCAACATTATATTTAATCAAGAATAATCTCCTCAATTACGTCCACTAATGGAACATCGTTTGGAATAAAAAACTGGTAACCACTTCCACCTTCAACTTTGCCAGCATAACCTGATACACTTTCTTTGACTTTGAATACTCTTAGTTGGCCGGCATCATTAATTTCTGCGACCTTTTGAGAACTATTCCTAAAGCTAGGCAGAAGAGCAGCATCAAAAGTTGCCTGTCCAGGACCTGTTGGTTTTACTCTCGACCAATACCGACCTAGTTCACCAGCTTCTCCACCATATACGCGGTAAACTTTTAGAGGTTCATCCAAAACTGTTTCAAAATAACTGCTACTTCTAAAGGTATCTGCAACAGTATTTCCTGAGCCAGTAGAAATACTACTAAGAGGGCCTTTTTCAATAGGACTATAACGAGTCATCTTACCTTTGATGACTTTAGATAAATCACCAACTGCACCTACTTTATTTCCAACAATTCACTTACTTAGGTCGGCAAAATCCTTAATTCCGTCTTTAGTTTTAATCCTAACTTCCGTGCGGAACTAGTAATATCAATTGATTTTATAAACTTCATTTTTAGTGTGGCCTGTACCGATTGCACCTGGCCGAAGAGTGCTCGACCATTAGTATCTTTGGCATTTCTTACCAGCGCCGTCATGCTTCTTCCTAGTCGGGTTTTCGATGCAACTAGCCCACCAACTCGAGTATACTTTGTTGCTTTTGCAACTAGTGATATCGTGGCACCAGGAATATACAGAGTTCCTATCTCCGTAAGAAGACTGCCAATAATTTCCCCTCTATCGTATGCGCTACCGCTTACAAATGAGTCCCACTTATTTACAAAAATATTTTTTATAGCATTACCAAACTTCTTGCTATCAAAGGTTTCAATGAGCTCATGGAACTGATCAATAGTCTCTTCATAGTTTACAATTGCCTTATACGTCTTTTTTACAAGAGTAGGTACTCCGTTAACAATTTCAACAACACTTCCTTTTACACCTACTGCTGCTCCCATTGCAAAATCACCGATCGACTTTGCATCATCAAGCAGAGAGTGACCAATGATCATGTCCTCATCAGTTGGGTTCTCTTTATTTAAAAATTGATTGGCGTAATAAATACTTGCTCTAGATAATAACTCTGTCGCTTTAAAATGTTCTACACTTTTAAACACAGATAAGGCCTCGCCCTTCTTCATGCGCATCATACTTGCCCAGCGCCCCTCTCTAAAGGCATGCTTATGAAATAATTCTGATTGAGTTATTTTTCTTTGACCTAATGTACTATCTTCACCGTATACAAGATCTCGGTAAGAATTCAGACCATCGTCATCGTTGTAAAATGGAGAAAGCTCCCTAGCAGGAACAACTCCCCATATTACTTCTTGATCTATAAGATATTGAGTTTCTTCTTCTGACAGGAACCCATTTTTGCTATATTTTATATAGTACTTTTTTGCAATTTTCACTTTTGGAAAGCTAGAGATTGAAAGTGCCTCCTCTGCTGCCTTAAGTGCCTTCTCTCGCGCCACCCTCGCTTTTTCTATTGTTTGAGCAAGTTTTTTCTTCTGGGCGATAACTAATGGATGATCCTCAGGATCGTAGAGTTTTGTAATGATCGGTCTTCTTGGCAGGCTAGGACCTTCCAAAATACCTGCGCCTCCCGAACCTTTAAATGGCGAGTAACCACTTCCACCATAGGCACTTCCACTACAAGACTCTCCTGTGAAAGTTATACAATGCCCCATGGTCATCGCGCCAGGGGAACTACTGAGTAGGATTATAGCGAAAAGAAAATAAAATATTTGTTTCATCAATTATGATCTCCTGTAGCTTAGTATTAAAGTATCATCTGCTAGAATCTTCCTTAAATTGCTAATCTTCTTACGTAATAAATGTACCTCAGAGTTATGCCTATCAAGTATATCTACAACTTGTTCCCTATATCTTGAGATTAGTGCGTCAATCTCATTATCTTGTACTTTTTGATCAAGGTAGCTTTCAAAAAATGATTTTATATCTCTCTGAGCTTTTAGAATACTCAAAGCGATCTCATCCTGGAAGTCGCTTATCTCTTGATTAAGGTATTTGGTGTTACTGGCGATTATCCCTTTTTGCTCATCATGTTTTCGAAAATTGCCTATGATTTCGTTTGCCAAATTGTCGTTTTCTATCTCACATGTTTTTACAGTTCTGTCATACTCTTTTTTGATCTGTTCCATTCTATGGCCTATCGTCCAGTTGGCAGCGGAAACTACAGCAGCTGCCCCCCAAAGAGCAGCGCTGTAGGGACCAGCTGCTCCACTCTTTGCT
>JAGLCH010000228.1 GCA_023146355.1 Bacteriovoracaceae bacterium
ATCAGTGGAGCTCTTACCTATAGCAATATATTTAATGAATACGGTGCAAACGAGGGAGAGGATAGTGATCCCTTTAGAAGAATTTCAGGATCATTATCTTTCACCAAGTATTTCTAAGAAAATAAAAGATAAAAGTTTTAAATAGTAGGACGGGCCCAATTGGGTCCGTTTTTTTTGGCATTGATTATAGTGCTTTCAAGTATTTGCGCCGGCAAAAGTTGCTCCAAAAAGCTAAGTATTTGAGGAGTTTCGTCCGATAAGTTTATAGGTAAACTATCGGAGAAACCTATGGCAAACACTGCTACAGCACCTTTCGTAGAAATTAGCTTCACTGACTTAGTCTTGACGCCGGAAGAAATTTTAAAAAACAATCTCACACCTGTTGATCTTTTTGAAGTTCAGGTAATGGGAGATATCAAAGGACCCTTTTACAAAGAGGCCTTAAAAAATAATCTCGAGGCACTAGATCCAGATGAGAAGTGCCTCGTAAAATCATTGGCCGACAATGATTGGGCCCCTGTATTTTCTCATCCATACTTCCAAAGAAGAAAACCTAGTCTTGTTGCTGGCGTCTCTTCAGTTAAAGAAAATACACCACTTTTTCTCCTCGATAATCATGGACAAAAGTCTGGCCCATTTATGGCCACAGATATTGAAAGCAAGCTTAGGAAAAATGAAATCCTATTTATAGATGTTATCTCTATTGATGGTGGCAAGAACTGGAGTAAAATCCATCAAGTTGAGAGATTTAATCGAAGAGACTTGCATCCCCAAATAGATCTCCCAGACCTTCCAAAAGGTGAGATATTTATAAATTCGTATTCTGATGCTGCCGAAACATTGAAAGAGCACGAAGAGGAAGTTAAGACTGAAGATGCAATTGTTGGTCTCGCCTTTATCAACAATGTTAATTCCAATAAAGCACACGATAAAGCATTGGCCGATATAATGGCCCCCGTGGAAGCTAGAAAATCCCACTGGAAGTGGTTAGCTGCTGTGGCCTTTGGAGTTGCAATCATTGGCATAATCTTTAGCAGTAACAGCAGAACAAAAACTACAAAAATAGATGAAATATATGTTCCGGCCAGGGCCAACCATGTCCCTGCCAAGAAAATCAAAGTAGACCCCAAGGCGAGCATACAAAAACCTTCCCCGCCTAAAGTCATACAAAAAAAAGTAATTAAAAGAATCCCCGCAACAAGTGGCATAAAACGAGCATTTAAAGACTCTGATGCATATAAATTTAGAACAACTATCAATGAAAATGCCATCGAAGCTGACTTTACAGAGGGGGAGATGCTCTTGCCCGAGGTAGAGCTCACAGAAGAAGAGCTACTTGAACTCGAAGAAAAGCTTTCAAAAAGATTTAGCATTACGCCAGTAGCTCCTGAGGATGGCCCCGACTCCGAAGAGGGACTTTTTAACGAAGAAGCTTCATTTTAGATAGCTACCGTGATAAATTCGGTTATGAATAAAATATCGCAAGAGCTTATATCCAAGTTTAAATCTCCCCAGTTTGAGGACTCATTCATGCTCAGTTTCGAAGGAATTGAGGGTGCGGGAAAATCGACTCATATTAATAAATTAAAAGAGGACCTTGAAAATGAGGGCTATACAGTCTTCATAACAAGAGAACCAGGCGGAACTAAGTTTGGAGAAAAACTTAGAGAGGCCATTCTCTGTTCCGATGTTCCACTTGGCCCGATTGCAGAAGCGCACCTGTTTGCCTCTTCTAGAGCACAACTTCTAAAAGAACTCACTCTGGAAAAGCTTAAGATACCGAAAACAATCGTGATCTACGATCGCTTTTTGGATAGCTCTCTGGCCTATCAAGGGGTCGCCAGAGGCCTTGGCATTGAGACAATTTTGGAAATCCACTCCCATTATCCGCTGACAACTGTCCCCAATTTAACTCTTTATATTGAAATTTCACTTGAGACCTCAAAGCACCGTCAAAAGCTAAGAGGAAATGAAAAGGACTACTTTGAATCTGAGAAAGATCCATTCTACCGTTCATTAATTGAGGGATATACAATTGCATCTCAAATTTTTAAAGATCGTTTTGCCGTCATTGATGGTGAAAAAAGTATTGATGGTGTTTACGAACAAATTAAGATGCAAACCTTTAAGCATATCCTAAGGAAATAAAATGATAGACCTTGTAGAGCTATTATTTAAACGCTATTGCGATAAAAAACTCGCCCACTTCTATATTTTAAATGCCCCATCCAATACTGAAAACTCCCATCTCTTATTGGAAGAATGGATTCATAGGTTTTTATCTAAGGTCCTTATAAAAGAAAAAGATATAGGCCAGACTCAAGTAAATAATATTTTTGAGCTGGGTCATAGTGATATCTTAGAGCTAAAAAAAGAAACGCCGCAGGCGAATTACCTTGTAGAGGATTTCTCAGAATTTTTGCGCTTTCAAAACTACTACAATTTTGAGCTACCCCACAGATTTATAATCATTCATAATGCGCAAAACATGAGTGCGAACATCTCTAATAAGCTTTTAAAAACTCTGGAAGAGCCACAAGCGGGAACTACTATTTTTTTCCTCAATAGTAGTAACCAAAACTTCATTCCCACAATTGAAAGTAGGGCCATATCTTTGACCCTTATGACTAAACGGGAAGAACTTCTCAAAGATAACAAAATAGATAAGCTCAGTTGGCTAGCTTCGAAAATGGACGTAATGGGGCTAAGCTCCAACTTCAAAAAAAGCCTTATAAATTTTGTAAGTGGTGATGCAGAAATCAGCGAAGTAACGGCCATGCTAAAAAAAGATAAAGAACTACAAAAAAAACTTATCCTACTCATTATGGACTTCGAGTGCACTAGAAATAGTGATCTACTCGCAAAGGAAGAGATGCTTAAGGAGCTCCAGTGGTTCGAGAAAGCACAGGCGTTCAATAACCCCGCATGGGAGCGATTCTTAGGGCCATTGGTACTCATCAAGGCTTAACAATTCCTTTACAAACCTACCAAAAATCACGACTATAGGGGTATTAAATGGAACTCTACAGTCTAAAGGTTGACGCAATGCAAGACGACAATATAAAACCTGCTGAGGATATGGAAAATAATTCTCCTTCTCAAGAAACAGGCAACAAAGATAAAAAAGATAATAAGAAGAAAAAAGATAAGTTTAAGGCGCACTCCACAGATATCACTGAAGAGAATTGCTCATACTCTAGCGGCGAAGCACTGACTTTTGTTAATATCCGCTTCCCTGGAAACGCCAAGGCACAGCCATTTCTCGTGGATAACCATATCCTCAGCTACCGCCAAAAAGTTATGGCAATGAGCGATCGTGGCGTTACCATGGGCTATGTAAACTCACTCACATTTGAGAAAACCTACTCAAAGGGACTTCTCCCCATTAGAAAAATTTTACGTATTGCCACAGATGAAGATGTCCAAAAGCAAAAAGACCAAGTGGAGTCTGAGCTTAAAGCAGAAAACATCTGTTTAAAATATATCAAGCAATACAAGCTAAATATGACACTCACACACGTAGAGATCATGCAGTTTGGTAAAAAGGCCGTATTTTACTTCAATGCTCCAGAGCGAGTTGACTTTAGAGACCTTGTGAAAAGTCTCGTTAGCGATCTCAAAATGCGAATAGAGCTTCGACAAATTACAGTTCGTGATAGAAGTGCTGCTATTGGTGCCATTGGCGCCTGTGGCCGTCAGTGTTGCTGCTCATCATTCTTAAAAGGCTATGGAAATGTCAGCATTAAAATGGCAAAGAATCAAAGCCTTGCCCTACTCCCAAACAAGATCAACGGAGTTTGTGGACAACTGAAGTGCTGTATCCGTTATGAAGATGATGTTTACTCTGAAAAGAGAAAGAACCTTCCAGAGGAAGGTTTTATCATTAAGACTCAAAATGGCGATACTGGAAAAGTATTAAGACTTCAGCTCCTCGCAGAGCGCTTTACAATGCTCACTGATAAAGGACAAAAACGCCTCTACGACGGTTCACAGTATGATCGCAACATAAGGCCACCAAGAGACTATCACTTTCCAAATAGATTTGATCACATCGTTGATGAAACAAGTGAATTAATCGGAAAAGCAAAAGAGAAAGACCTTGAACTTAGAGAAATTGGAGAGGACGAGCGCGACCTCACAAACTTT
>JAGLCH010000229.1 GCA_023146355.1 Bacteriovoracaceae bacterium
TTCTTCAACTTCTGGAGCTTCATATGTATTTTCATCATCAAAGTGAAGTACTTGTCCTTTTAATGAACCTGTAAAGAATCTTACTCTATACTGACCTTTCTTTATTCCATTTGAAATTCTTCCACTTATCATTTCGTTATTAAATTCACCGTTAAAAAGTCCACCTACTTTAATTTCATAAGTAACAATGTCTTCACCTTCTACAACAAAGCTTGTTACTGTTCCCTCAGTTGTAATTGCAAGTGATGCAGATGTTACAACTTCAACCTTTTTGCTTCCTGGACTCTCTGCCTTAGTAAGTACTAAGTTGTAATCCTCTTCAATTTTTACCCCTTGAACACCTGATATAACTTCTAGCTCTTCTTCTGTCTCATATTTTGCTGCTGCCATTTCAGGAGTTGCAACAACTTCTGCTTCGATCATCTCTGTTCCGCCATCAACTTCTTTGATAAGAGAAATTGAATTACCATTAAAGCTGATCATCTCATAAACTAGCTCAGTATCACCTGCGATCATTACGCGTCCATTACCTACTAGCTCAAGATCATAGTTTCTGTTGTGAGCTTCTGGAGCACCAAAGTTGTATGTGTAATTAGTAATTTTCCAAGTTTTGTTGATTAGAGCGCTATTATCTCCATTAACTGGAAAATTGATTTTCTTACTCTCAGGGAGGTCATATGAAGCAACATATCTAACATGTGAGTCATCAAGTCTCTTAACTACTTTTATCTCAGAATCATTCATGAAGTTGCTAGCGTAGAAGTTTGCATCTACTAAGCTCTTTGCCATTACAACAGCTGAAGCGATTCCAATAAATGTGATTAATGTCTTTTTCATAACTTTCTCCCTCAATCTGTTACTAGTTATAATGCAACCAGCATGCCAACATGCGCAGCGCGCAAGACGTAAAGAAGAGGGGGGAAGTGCGTGCAAGTACCCAATACTACATATGCCGCAGTTGGCGGCAATCAATCAAAGTGTCAGAAATTTTGGCGCTGTCAATACTTTGAGCATTTTTCAATGAAACAGGCTACAGATAATTTTACGTTGTATTAAGGCTTTATGACTTTGAGAGCACCCATTTTCCGCAAGCTAACAAGGGCCCGCGTAGTACTTCCAACATGATAGGGAGAAAAACGATAGATATCTTCTACTTTTGAGTAGTCTGATATAGTGGTTAAAATATCAAATTGATTGAGGCCTAGCTCTGCGCCCTCAATGATAAAAGCGGAGCAAATAAGAAGGTGAAGCTGCAATGGTGGAATTTGGCCTTTAAGTCTTGGTAGTTCAGCAGATATAAGTCTTAGCTCTTTTTGGATTTCACCTGCTGTCAGACATATTAACTGATCACGATCAGAAATCACCTCTGGCTCGACGATATAACGCATACCTTGACCTAAACCATCACAAAGCATTGAAAACAAAGCATTTTCACCAGTTCGCTGTTGGTAGCTTCCGCCAACAACTCGCCCATCAACGAGAAAAACTGCCGCTAAAAACTGGCCGTTCTCTTTTTTTAGTACGTTAATCTTACCTGAAAAGCGACTTGAGCGCTGCTCATCTATTTTAGCCAATAATTCCATATAATTAGAGGTTATTATGCAGAACACTGGAAGACAACCCTTGAGGGTCCGTCGAGAGGCAATAAATGTTTATGGAAAGATTTCAAATTTAATATTATCATTAAATTCGTAGTTTCTTTCAAGGATGGAAGTCACCGGAGAAGTGAATTGAGTAGTTTTAAAAGAAGAATATATCTAATTAATCCAAGGTTCCAACTAAAGTTCAGTTTGTACGTCTGTCTGCTGATGTTCGTCTCAAGTCTGCTCTATCCTATTATTATTTATGATCTGATCGCAAAATATGCTCCCGCAGCGCAGCAAGCAAACTTTCAAGAAATGAAGCTTGCGCTCTCAATTGTTCTAGGCCTTTGGCATATTGGAATTACATCGCTCATTTTCATCGTATGTATATTCTTCAGCCACAAAATCGCAGGCCCTGTCTATAAGACTCGCCGCTATCTCGAAATGGTTAAAAAAGGCGGCTTCCCAGGAAAACTTTTTTTCAGGAAGGGAGATTACTTTCCAGAGCTGGCAGAGGATTTTAACTCCACCATGGAAGCAGTACAAGAGACCTACAAAAGAGACTTCGTCTATATCAGTGAGGTGAATACCTACCTGAACAATTTAAGCCTGGTAATTCCTGATGATAAGCGGGTTATACTTGATGAAATCAAGAAAAAACTAGCTGAAATACAGGGCCGATTCGAAGGGACCTAAATCCATGGGAGTGCAAAACATGCACAAGCTGCTTCTCACTTTCGCGCTATGCTTGCCTCTTATTGTTGTGGCAAATGTAACTGCACCCAAGCGAGATCGTGATTCCGCCCAATCTATCACCTACACTGCACGAGAAAAAGAGGTTGCTAATGATATCTATCTGTTGAGCAAAAGTGCTCGTCGAGGAAAGATAAATTCAAAAGTATTCACTCGGCTAACCGCTATAATTGGTAAGACTCCACTTTTCTCCAATCTAAAAACATATGTTAATAAAATTGGTGGTCTCCACACTAGAACAGACTCAATTGCGCGACTTCGAAGAGAATGTACAACCTTACCGAAGGCAGTAAGTAACAACTTTGACCAGGAACTGATCAAAAGCATGAGGCTCTACTGTGATAGTAAGTTCTTAACCCTGCTCCATAAGAAAAAAGAATCCACAAGACTCAACAAGAAGAACTTACGCTACTTTATTGGTGCAATTCCTCGTTTTGTAACTAAAAAGAATGCTGCAAGCTTCTCTCTCTATCTCAAAAAAGTTAAAACTAATATTGCTCTCCATCGCTATATTTCGCTGCATATTGGAAATCACTTCATAGAAAAAAAGATAAGACCAATTCCATCTATCATCAACAAGCTTTACCATACCACCGCATTACAAAATTATTTAAACTCACTCGGCTACTATTCGAGGAAAGAAAAGCGAAAAGTGGTTAAAACTATTCGCGCATTTTCTCGATCTTTTGAAAAACTTATTGGATCAGGACAAAGACTTGAAGCAGATTTAGAAATAGAAAAGCTAATCAAGTTTTATAAAAAGAACAATTACTCCGTTCCCATCCTCTCTGCATGGAGAGCATTTATCATCAATGGCAAAGTGTATCGCTATGCAGGAGAACAACAAAAGGCAAATAAGCTATTTCAGATGGCCCTTGATATCTCTAGTGATGATCAAATCGATGAGGCGCTATTTCAACTTCTATGGGGCAACATCACAAATATGAAATACGATCATGCTTTAAAGCAGGTTGAAGCACACAATATGATTGAGCGTTTTTCAAAGCTAAACTCAAAACTAAAGTTCTGGATTGCATACGTCATAAAAAAAAATGGGGAAATCCATCTGGCAAAACATCTCTACTCTGAATTGGTTAACAAATCACCGCTAAACTACTATTCAATCATTGCACTTAAAGAGCTCGCGTCACTAGAGGATAAAGAAACTAATCAGAGATACTTCAGAAAGATTTCGAGTATCAACTTTTCCCTAAGCACTAAGCTCAAGCATCATACGAAAGAATATGTCACAGGCCTAAGACGTCTTGCTATTTGGATGGACCTAGGACTTCAAGAATTTGCAAAATTAGAAGTAAAAAAACTTGTATATCTTCCTAAAGATAAAGTTTTTAGTAGCAATATTTTCAGAGATCAATTAACAGAGATAGAGTCGCAGAAATCAGTTATTGAGAGCATTGCTTCGCTTCTCTCATCCAGAGGACACCACCTACAAACATTTAAACTTGTTCAAAATGCGATGGGCTCAAAAATTTACAATCTCGATAGAAAGACTCTACGCTACCTTTTCCCACTGAAGTATATTAGTGAGGTCGAGAAATTTGCAGATAGCCTTGACCCATTGTTTGTACTATCACTGATCCGACAAGAGTCTGCTTTTAATCCTAAAGCGAAATCGAGGGTTGGAGCGCGGGGCCTTATGCAACTAATGCCTAATACGGCCAGGCAGTTCAAAAGAAAAATAAAGAAATCACAATTAAATGATCCACATACCAATATAAAGATTGGCGTCAAATACCTTAAAAACTTATTAACTAAGTACGATGGGAATATGATTTACGCTCTCTCCGCATACAACGCCGGTGAATCTCGTGTGAAAAAATGGAAAAAAACAATTTTCACAACCGATAACCCACTGATCATAATTGAATCTATTCCATTTAAAGAAACACGACTCTATGTAAAACTAATCTACCGTAACCTTTTCTTTTATAACTTTTTGAAAGGCTCTCTCGATTTTCAGACACCCATCGATCAGTCTTTTAAGGTTTCACTAAAGTAATTTATGAAATATATTCTTCTACCCCTAATGCTCTTATTGTCTGGATGCCTTGCACCACCGTCAGTAAGTGATCTTTACGACAGCAACTCAGAAGCATCAAAAAAATGGACCAAGTGGCATACAAAGTGGAGCACTTACAAGCTTGGAAACTATCCTGAAATTAAAGATATCATGCATGCTGTTGGCTTCTCATTTAGTTCAAACCGCTTAGCTCGCTTCGCCCTGAGTTATGATCGGATATACAATATCAGTGGCGAAAATGACCTCCACCCTTCAGGAAAACTAAGATGGATTAGTTGGAATAGCTTTAAAGAAGGTGGAAAACCTTGGCGCAATCCAATTTTTATAGATGAGCTAATTCACAAATATCACACGGATCTATCTTATCAATCAACAATGGGAATTGATAACTATTACATCCATCACTTTAATGGCAAAGATGGAAATTACTATTTTGATAATAACAAACTCCTCCGTTGGGGCAAGATTCAGATCGTGCCTCAAAAAAAGAACACCCTTCTTGTATATAACACCGCCCTTGGTGAGCTCTCTCTCGGAAAGTTTCTTCTGTTAAAAAATTTCCCGAATGCAACCCTTTCTCAATTAAACTCTGGCTCACTTTTAAAATCAAAAAATAGGCAAGT
>JAGLCH010000023.1 GCA_023146355.1 Bacteriovoracaceae bacterium
GTGGCCCCAATATTCCAATTTTTGGTTACTTTATATGCTCCACCTAGACCAATTTCAAGCAGCTCAACAGAGCTTTCCACATCTGGTTTAAAACCAGCAAATCCAGCATTCACTCCGCTGTAATCCACTTCTTTATAGGATGAACCCGCACCACCAGAAACATAAGTCCCCAAACCAAAGGCAAACTTATCATTAACCTGATATTTTCCAGTAACACCAAAAATATGCTTAACCTGTTTTTCACTCTCAAGGTTTTCATCAGTAACTGTTTGAGCTCCAGTTGTTTTAACTAAAAGTGGAGAATAATTTAGGGATACTTCTGAGTTTGCGCCATCAACGAGCCCGGCCGGATTATAAAAGATAGAGTCTGCCCCATCAATTGCACCAACAGCTGCACCGCCGAGTCCAACCCATCTAGCCGACCACATAACTGTTTTTTCATATCCAGCAAAACAATAATGTATATTGCCAAAAACACTCATTGTCACAAGGATAACTTTTGTAATATTTTTGATGTTCATTATTTCTCCATGCATTGTTATTTTTTTTGTTTCTTTATTTGACCTATTTGCTCATCAATTGGTAAGTAAAAAAGGTAACATCAAGAAATAGTTAGTGTTACTAATCGAATTAACTATTTAAACACACTACGAGGCCACAAGTGAACGAAATACGAAGCTCTAAAGAAGAAAAGTATCACCGTGTCTATGAGGAGTGCCTCAAGCTAATCCATGAAAATGGCCTTCGCTCAGTTAACCACTCCTCAGTTGCAAGAAAAGCACATGTATCACGCCCGTGGATTTACAAATATATGGGAGACTCCAAAGAGGAGTTAATCAAGAGTGCAGTTAAGTATTTTGGAACAGAGTTTACCCGATTTTCACTAAGAAAAATTGAAATAACCGGCCCAAAGGCAATGCTCCGAGCTTTATGGGAAGGAACTTGGAATAATCTAGAGTTCGCCAGTGAGTACCCCTTTATCATTGCACTCTACGTTCGCTTTGCGGGGAGTGACAATGTATTAGGACAAACTATCGATGAACTTGAAACTCTCTATCTGCGACGCCTAAAGTCAAAATTCAATCAGGTTTTAGGGAATGAAAAGCTTGCCGAAGAAGCAGCTAAAATAGTCAAAGCGGTGCGTATTGGAGCGGCCTTAGAATTTGGCGTATTTCAAAAAGAACGCATGTCTGAAGAACAAAAGAAACAGGTTCACCACAGCCTAAGTACCATGCTCAAAAAACTTCTTAAAGATTACATTCTAGAATCTAAAAGAAATTAAAGAGGGCGGATGTGCGGTCCGCCCTCAAGAATGATGTGTATGACAACAAAAACCAGAAGACGTTACTTTTCAGATTTTTTGTTATACTTAGTGTGAAGCAGGGCATGGGACTTTTCCCCACCTGGTTTTCCAAGGAACTCTCGGTAGAGTCTTTGGATAGATGGGTTGAGGTGCGATTTCCTAATCTCGGCCTTAGCGTCAATGGCATAAATTGCTTCACGACGCTTTTCAATTTTAGACTCATCTCCGTGAATAAAAGGCTGCCCACCACCATTAATACAACCACCGGGGCATGCCATAATTTCAATAACATGATAGTCGGCAGTTCCATCTTGTACTTTTTCAAGTAGCTTTCTGGCATTTCCAAGACCTGACGCCATTGCGACATTTAAAGTCTTGTCACCTATTTGAACTGACGCTTCTTTGACTCCATCGAGCCCACGAGTCTGCTCAAAGTCGATATCTAAATTATCTTTTCCTGTGAGCCAATCATTGGCAGTTCTAAGCGCTGCCTCTAAAACACCACCAGTTGCTCCAAAGATTGAGCCCGCTCCTGTGGCCTCTCCGAGAGGATTATCAAAAAGCTCTTCAGTTAGTTCATAAGGATTTATTCCTGCTTCTTTGAACATCTTAACCAGCTCACGAGTGGTGATAACATAATCTGTATCTTGACCACCATTGATATTAAACTCCGGCCTCGCGGCCTCATACTTTTTGGCAAGACAAGGCATGATGGCAACCATCACAATGTCTTCTGGTTTCATTCCAAGTTTTTTAGCGTAGTAAGTTTTTGTCATAGCAGATGTCATCTGCATTGGAGACTTACAGCTTGAGGGAATATTTAATAGATCGGGAAACTGAAATTCGAGAAAGCTTATCCAGCCAGGACAACAAGATGTAAGCATAGGAAGATTCTTTCCGGATTTAATACGCTCTATTAGTTCTGTGGCCTCTTCCATAATAGTAAGGTCAGCACCGAAGTTAGTATCAAAAACATTATCAAACCCTAGTGCTTTAAGGCCTGCAACCATTTTACCTTCTGGTGAATCTTTTGGCTCAACACCAAATTCTTCACCAAGAGCTACGCGAATGGCAGGAGCAGTTTGTACAATAACAGTTTTAGTTTTATCGTAAAGAGCACTCCAAACTTCACGAGTGTAGTCCATCTCACCAAGAGCGCCTGTTGGACAAACATTTACACACTGCCCACAGAAGGTACAGTTTGAATTTGCCAGAGGCTTCATCTCAGCAGGACCAACAATTGCTTGAAACCCACGACCATAACCAGTTAAAGTCCCAACAGTTTGAATATTATTACATGCAGCTTCACAACGACGACACATAATACATTTATCAAGGTCTCGATTAATCGCCTTGCTAGAAGTATCTTTTTTGTATTTAGACATCTCTCCCATGTAAGGCTTAGGAATATTAACAATGTTAAAATCCTGCGCCAATGACTGGAGATCACAGTTCAAATTTTTCGAACATGTTAAGCAGTGAAAAGGATGGTCAGAAAGAAGGAGTTCTAAAATAGCTCTTCTTGCCTTCAGCACTCTTGGAGTACTTGTATAAACCACCATTCCATCTGTTGCGGGAGTAGCACAAGATGGAGCTAGAGTTTTTCTTCCCTCGACCTCAACCACACAAATCCGACAGGATGCCGCATGGTTTTCCATTTGAAAGCAATGAAGATCCAAATGACATAATGTTGGAATATGAATATTAAGCTTTCGGGCAGCTGCCAGTACTGTTGTACCTTGCTCTACTGCCACTTGCTTTCCATTAATTGTTATAATATTTAGGCTCATTTCATTACCTCTTATTTTTTGATGATGGCATCAAACTTACACTTGTCCATACAAGCACCACACTTGATACAAGCTTCATTATCGATTAAGTGAACTTCTTTTTTTCCACCAGAGATACAACTGACAGGACAAACTCTTGCACAAGCAGTACAGCCAATACATTTTTCATCCACTACAAAATAATTGAGTAGATTTTGACAGCGTCCGGCCGGGCACCTCTTTTCATCAATATGTGCTCTGTACTCATCCATAAAAAACTTCATTGAACTTAGAACAGGATTTGGTGCCGTTTGTCCCAACCCACAAAGAGCAGTGTCACAAATAATTTCACTCATCTCCTGCAGGTGATAGAGATCCTCGTTTGTGCCTTTACCATCAGTAATTCTCTCAAGAGTCTCATGAAGTCTCTTAGTTCCAATTCTACATGGTGTACACTTTCCACAGGATTCATCTACTGTAAATTCGAGGTAAAATTTTGCTAGGTTAACCATGCAATCATCTTCAGAAAGAACAATCATTCCACCTGACCCCATCATCGATCCAATTGCTTGAAGAGACTCATAGGTAACTGGCTCATCTAAATACTGAGCGGGAATGGCACCACCAGACGGCCCACCTGTTTGAACTGCTTTAAATTTCTTCCCACCACGAATACCACCTCCGATTTCGAAAATGATCTCCCTAAAAGTGATTCCCATTGGAACTTCGACGAGGCCTACATTATTGATTTGTCCAGCAAGGGCAAAAACCTTTGTTCCTGCTGAGTCCTTAGTTCCAATTGATGAGTACCACTCAGCGCCATTAAGAATAATTTCAGGAATATTTGCTAACGTCTCTACGTTATTAACATTGCTGGGTTGTCCCCAATAACCACTCTCTGCGGGATATGGAGGTTTAGTAGTAGGTTCTCCACGCTCGCCCTCCATTGAATGAATAAGAGCAGTTTCCTCTCCACAAATAAAAGCACCAGCACCAAGCTTGATCTCAACATCAAAATCAAAACCTGTCCCCATGATATCTTTTCCGATTAGTCCACACTCCCTTGCTTGTGAGATTGCAATTTCAAGTCTGTTAATTGCAAGAGGATATTCTGCTCTAATGTAGATTAATGCTGTCTTTGCGCCAATAGCATAAGCACCAACGGCAAGTGCTTCAATCATAGAGTGCGGATCTCCTTCCATGATAGAACGGTCCATAAATGCTCCGGGGTCGCCCTCATCAGCATTACAGATAATAAATTTTTCATCTGAATGGTTTTTTGAAGCTATCTCCCACTTAAGTCCTGTTGGAAATCCTCCACCACCACGGCCTCTTAACTTTGAGTCCTTGATAGTTACAATCACGTCCTCGGGCCGCATTTCTGAAAGAACTTTACCAAGTGCGAGGTAGCCTCGATTAGCAAAATACTCTTGAATGTTTTCAGGATTAATCAGTCCACAATTTCGAAGTGCAATTCTCATTTGCTTTTTATAGAAAGACATATCAGAATGCTTTTGAACTTTTTTCTTTAGAGATGGCTCTTCAAAAAGAAGTCTATCAACGACAGCACCTTTTACGATATGCTCTTCGACGATATCCTTTGCATCCTCCGGCCTTACTTCAACATAAAAGACGTCGTCAGGAAGAACCTTAACAATTGGACCTTTTTCACAGAAGCCAAAGCAACCTGTGATTGATACCTTAACTTCATTTTGAAGTCCCTTTTCAGCGAGTAAAGTTTCTAATTTTTTTAGAAGAATATCACTTTCAGATGCCATACACCCAGTGCCACCACAAATCATAATGTCGCGCTTTTTTCCTACATTTATTTGGGCCCCAACTCTAATTAGCCTTAAGTCGAGTAACGATTCTAATTTTTTATTTTGTTCCTGAAGTTCTGAAACAGAATTAATTTTGCTTAACTTATTCATTTTCTGCCCCCTCCTTATTTTTATACACAGCGATAACACCCAAAACGTCCTTGTTATCAATCCGTCCATGAACTTTTTCATTCACGATCACAACTGGTGCAAGGCCACATGCGCCAACACAGCGAAGAGAGTTGAGTGAAAATACTCCATCCTCGGCAACTTCCCCATCTTTTAGGCCAAGTAATTTTTCGAACTCTGAAAGAACTTTATCTGATCCTTTTACGTAACACGCAGTTCCGGTACATACGCTAATGTCGTACTTCCCCTTTGGCTCAGTGGTGAAGTAATTATAGAAACTAATTACTCCAGACACTTCTGAGTGCTGAAGGAACAATTTTTCTGCCACATACTTTTGAACCTCTTCGGGGAGGTATCCAAAATAATGCTGGGCACGGTGTAGCACTTTAATTAGATGTCCTTTTCTTCGTGGATCTCTAGCCGTAATACTCAAGGAGGCCATAAAGCTATCTAGCTTTTTATAGAGCTCTCCCCAATCCTCAGTAACTGTAGTCATAGTCATCTCCTGCCAAACACATTCAAAGTTAAAAGAGTCTGTATCGATATTTAAGTATCGATAAACTGTTATCGATATTATTATATCGTTTCGCGTTTAGATTCAACCCTAAAATAGAGAAAATGAAAATATTATAGAAAACGAGATAAGCGGCTGATTTAATAAGGATTTTTACAAATAAGTGACTGAAACTTCTTTAAGGAATCTGCGATCTAACAGTGAGGCAATTTTTTTGATAATATTTTTTCTAAGCTCTAAGTCCCAGGTTGTTGCCGGGTTCTGATGCGCCTCATTTACACTAAGTCCTACAGTGAAATTTATTTGGTCAGACTCAAGCAAAATTTTAACCATCTGTTCAGCAGCATCTCGGGGCACATCTTTAGGATAATCGATAAATTCTAAGATACTTGCCACACGAGTGAGGGTAATACTCCCCTCCGTGACCAAATCAATGCCCTCCATAATAGATACGGGAGGAAGGTCTGCACTCTTACTATCGAGCTTCACCTCAACTTCGCGTCCCAATCTTTTTGAGACTATCTGAGAGGTAGTTCCTCCGCATATAATAGTTTTATGGCGGCACTCCTCTACTCTTTTTGCCAAATCAGCATCACGCTCTGGATTAACAGGAGGGCCGGTGAAAACACTGCAAACTCGAGGACTTCGCAAATATATAGCTACGGCGCTAACATCATCTTTGTTTTCCCCGCCGTCAATGAAACGAGCTCGGCCCACAAGCTTTTGTGATATCTCCCCCGCTGAAATATCTGGGTGCTGATTTATTAGATAAGTTACAAACTGTCTTGCCCCACTGTCTCCCCATCCTAGGGGGTAGCTGTCATCTCCAATCCCCGCTTGAGTAACCCCGTCAGAATAGAAAAGAAGACGTGATTCTTTTGTCATTTTAAAGGAGGAATAGAATACTTTAATCGGTCTTCCATCGTGGGCCTTAAGCTCCACTGATTCTTTTTGAATATCACTTATTGTATTTCCATTAAATAGAATAAATGATGGGTTATCGTATTCAATCACACGAGTATTCCCCTCAAAATCCATATCAATAATTGTAAAAGTAGAGTACCCAATCTTACGTACCTGACAGACCGGAAGGGTTTCCATAATAATTTTTGAAGTGGTGACGATGTCCATATCATTGGAAATAAATTTAAGCGCCATGGTAGCACTTAGTGTTGCAAGAACTGAAGCTTTTATTCCACTCCCCAGTCCATCTGCAAGCACACTGACAATTCTCTTTTCACTCTCGTACCGACGGGAAATAAAAAAATCCCCACAGGCGTAGTTGCCACTTTTGGGAAGTTGTCTGTAATCTACTTCAATAAAGAAATCCAAGTTCTCCCCCTATTCACTTACTTTATAGGAATCAATAATTGATTTTAAAATCACTTCTGTTTCAGCAGCATTTTCCCCTAAGAGAGAGGCAATCTTCTGGACCGTATTGAGATTTTTTTTTATTACATCTTGAGTATTCTTCACTATCTGTTCCCGCTGAATAGAAGGCTCAGTGACATCTTGAAATATGGCCCCGGCCATCATTCCATCTTCAATAGGAAAAACAGAAAGAAGAAGTACGGCACCCTTATGACGAATTTTTTTCTCAATCGATTCTCCATAAAAAATCGCTCGTTCAAAAAGACTATACTGGGGAAAGATTCGTTTAAAGTCAGCTCCCTCTAGTGAACCTTGAGCATCATAAATAATAGCAACATCATCCCCCATAATATCTGCAAACCTCTGATTGCTATCAGCAATATTCAACTGATCATCAACGATAACTACACCTGATGGGATCGATTTTAAAAGTGCATTGGCCTTCTTCGCTGCGAGTTGGCGCATATAAGAAACGCACATTGAACTTTCCGCCTTACCATCGAGCATAGCTACAGCAAATCTTCGACAAGTTGCATATCCGCAGCCTCCACAATTAAGTTCACTATTTTTTTCACGCTTACCTATTTGCTCGAGGGCACCTTCAAGCTGTTCTTCTGAGTACTCAGAATAAAGTATAGGTCGCGCCTTAAATTCAGTTTTCAGGCAGAGATTACTAGTTATCGTATTTGTGGTGCCCTCAGCGCTTTCAATTATCTCCATCCCTTTTTTTACAATAGACTTCTTTGAAAGACCCGCAGGCCCATTAATGCATCCTCCCTCACATGCAAGCATTTCGAGAAATACAGCACGATCTCCTTTTTCCTCTTTGCTTCTAAGTCCGTTTAGAGCAAGCTCGACTGAGTCCATTCCAGAAAAGTTCATCGACGTTATTTCTTTGCTACGAGAGAGAGTCTTAATCATTCCACCATCAAGTGGATACAGTCGACCTAGAGTAGAGTTATGGGGGAAAAGTTTTTCAGAAGGAGCATGATCCAAATCTATCGAGTTGAGTTCAAATAGAGTATTAAGTTCCTCAAAAGTAATGGCCACATCAAGCTCTTCGCAATTATTAGTTTCCAATTTTTTTGCAACACATGGCCCAATAAATACGATGGCAATATCTTCGCCTAACTTTTCTTTGAGGTACTTTGCATGTGCCTGAGCTGGTGAGACACAATCAACAATCATATCTGCTAGATCTGGATAATATTTAACGATATAGTCGACAATAACAGGACAAGCAGATGATATCTGAATACCTGACCTTTCAGGCACAACCATATCTACATAATTTGAGACGAGTTCGGCGCCAAGAGAAGTTTCTGACACTAGCTCAAACCCAAGTTGCCTAATTGCTCCCGCAAGTTGCCCAATTTCATACTCAGCAAAATCTGCAAATATAGATGGTGCAATAGAAGCAATAACTTTTTTTGTTTTAAGAAGTTCAGTGACCGTTTCAATATCAGTACGATATTTTTTTGCATGAGCAGGACAAACCTTTAAGCAACGCCCACAGGAAATACACTGATCATCCATAACGGAAGCACTGTGATTGACAACCTCAATAGCTTTAACAGGACAGTTCCGTACACACTTGTAACAATCGCGACATTCTGCCTTTTCAGTGTAAACAGGGATTCGAGACTTCATAAAAGCTTCTCCCGTACAATAGAGATAACAGACAAGAAAGGATCACCACTGTTAATTAACACCTGCTCACCATCGACCAAAACAATAGGCCCTCTTCCACAAAGGTCACAACAAAGCGCCCCTTTTAATTGAACGTCATTGTTGAGCTTTTCTTTAACAAGATAGTTTTTTATAAGATCGACAAGCTCACGGTTTCCTCTTGCGTAGCATGAGCTTCCCATACAAATGGAAATTATAACCTTGTAGCTCATAATTTTTCTTCTACTCGACTAACAATCTCATCAAAGCTTGCGACACTAGTGCCATCAACCTCAATACAGTCACCCGCTCTCCCAATAATGTGAACAAAATAAGTGAGGTTAAAGCGTTCAACATAATCTAAAAGCCTAGAGGCCAAGTCATGTGACTGGGCATTTTGCATTCCAAAATTTACTATTACTCTTTTCATTAATCCCTCCACCTAATCGATAGTTTACTATCGATATATTTATACCTATAACATGGCGATGGAATTGGGACAAGCCTATCCGTAAATAAGATCTACAAAAAAAATAACCCCCTAAATCTGCAGGGGGTTAATTAAAATGGCGCAATGCCCTAAATTTTAGTTTTTAACTATTTTCCAAATTTCTTTTTTAGTCGGTGGGAAATTAAGGCCAGGGAAGAATACATATCAACGTTTTCAACAATTACTTCTTCAGGAAGATCAAGCTTTCGTGGTGCAAAATTCCAGATGGCCTGGATGCCACTATCAACCATCATAGTTGCTATTTCTTGAGCATGATCAGCTGGCGCGGTAATAATCCCAATTTTGATCTTCATTCGGCCAACCATCTGCTTAAATTTTTCTACTCCATAGACTTCAACTCCACCAATATTTCTACCAGATTTTTCAGGAATATCGAATGCAGCAACAATTTTTATTCCCGATTCTTGAAATCCATTATAGCCCAAAAGTGCACCACCAAGGTGACCAACTCCAACAAGAAATGCATCCGTCACATTGTCCCAATTTAGAAAGGTCTCAATGCAACGAATCAGTTCATCTATCTGGTGACCTATTTTCGGAACACCTTCTGCACCTGTATAGGCGAAGTCTTTTCGAACTTGAGTATGTTGAATATCAAGTGCCTCCGCAACTTTAGAAGCTGAGATTGTGACATTCCCATTTTCCTTCATTCTCTTAAGGTAATTTAGATACTTTGGCAGTCTACGGAGTGTTGGTGCTGGTACTTTTTTTGCTTCCATCTAATGCTTTCTCCAAATCAAATTAATAGTAATGCGCCAATAAAAATCACTGCAACAATTGCAATAACTCCAACAAAGAGGAAGTCCGTTTTCTTTGTTACAGGAGGCAATTCACCAGTCTCTCTAAAAGTGGGATTGTCCCATGCACTTATGACTCTTTGAAGTTCAAATTCCGAGGTTACACCCGTGGTCGAATGAATCACCTCTCTGCCCTCGCAAAAGAAAGTTGCCGGAACACCTCGAACTCCAAAAGTTTGAGAAAGCTCGGGACTCTTAGATGCATCAATACGGTAAACACGCGTACCAGGGTTATGAGCAGAGAAGCTTTCAAGCACTGGTTTCATGGTATTGCATGGCGCACAACTTTTTGAATAAAAGTTGATAATGTAGGCACCTACCTCCATCGCAGCAACTCGATCAAGTTCTTCAGGTTTTAGTTCCTCAACCATAATATTGTTCCTATTGTTATCGATATAATGTTATCGGTAAATGAAATTTCATCTTAATTGAATTATTTAGCAAAAACCGGTATTTAGCCGATTATAACCTATAGTACGTCAAAGGAGTAGCTTGTGAGAATCAGTATATTTGATCTATTTAAAATAGGGATTGGCCCA
>JAGLCH010000230.1 GCA_023146355.1 Bacteriovoracaceae bacterium
CCTTTATTTTTATGGAGTTTCCTGGATATGAAAAATCAACCACTCAATTACTTGAGTATCTCTATTTGAAAAACATTCCATTTTTAGGGTAATTTTTCTCATCTGCATTTAAATCTATTTATACCCTACCGAAGATTGTCATTATATGGAGTCTACTTCTTTGATAACTAGCTTTTAAATCAAGGTTATCAAAAAGGAGGTTTTTTTGAGTGATCAAATTAGAGCAATGGAAATTGCAACATTTAGGTTTGGTATTATTTCTGAATTTGTTACAGGAGTGGTGCTGAGCTACGGGGAAAGAGAGCGACTACTTTTAGAAAAGTCTAGTCGAACTTACTCGATTCCTAATTCCAGGCGTACAACGATTAGCCGTTCAACAATTATTTCATGGATTAGAGAATATGGTAAATCAGGAAAACAGATTGATGGACTACTCCCCAAGAATCGGAAAGATAAAGGCGTTTCTAAATCTCTCTCTCCAACGCTCAGGATCGCAATAAAGGAGATGAAAAAAGATCACCCCAGCTATACTGTACCAGTGATTATTAGAAAGCTGAAACAGCTAAAACTTATTGAGTCTGACGAAGATATTAATAAAAGGACGATCTATACGTTTTTAAAAAACGAAAAACTAACATCTCTAAATACAGGAGCAGAGGATCGAAGAAAGTTTGAGGCAAGTGCTCCGAATGAAATATGGCAAGGAGACGTTATGCATGGCCCTCGTGCATGGATCAAGGGAGTCAACCGAAAGACCTATTTAAATGCACTAATCGATGATCATTCGCGTCTTATCGTTCACGCAGAATTCTACACTGAGGAAACTCTCGATACTTTGAAGGATTGTCTTTATCAAGCAATCTCTAAAAGAGGGCTTCCTCAAAAGCTCTATGTGGACAATGGGTCTTGCTATAAAGCACTTAATCTACAACAGATAACAGCATGCTTGGGGATCGCACTTAAGCATGCGAGGCCTTATACACCCCAAGGCAAAGGAAAAGTCGAAAGGTGGTTTCGCAATGTAAGAGATAACTTCTTACCCTTTTATACCTCAGTAAAAACACTTGAGATGTTAAACGAGCAGCTTATGGAATGGGTTGATGAGTATAATAAAACAATTCACTCAAGCACAAAGATCACTCCATATGATCGGTTTAAAAAGAACTTGGAATGTATAAGAAAGGCACCTCAAAACCTTTCAGACTACTTTAGGATAATTGACTTTAGAAAAGTAAAAATGGACAGAACGATCAGGCTCAACAGTGTTTGGTATGAAGCTCCTTCCGAGCTAATCAATAAGAAAGTTGAAGTTCGTTATCATGAAAAAGAGGATACAAAAGTTGAAGTCTTCTTCAACAATAAGTCCTTTGGACTTATTGAACAAGTCGACCAGCATGTAAATGCAAAAGTTGGACGAAATTGGAGAAGTCTAAAGAAGGAAGAAAAAGAAGCAAATGACGTTAAAGAAAGTGAATCAGTATCAACAGGAGAGCTATTCTCAGGAGGAAAGTGTGAATAAGTATAATGAGTATTTTGGCTTTAAGAGCGAGCCATTTATGAATAATTTACCGGCAAAAAAGCTATTAGAACTCCCTGGAATGATAGGAGTAAAAGAAAGGATAAAGTATATTCTTAATCTCGGTGGAATCATGGTGGTCACGGGAGAAGTCGGCAGTGGAAAATCAAGCTCGCTCAGATGGAGCACTTCCCACCTACATAAGTCCGAGGTTTTAGTACTGAATGTAATAGGAAGTAATGGATCAATCATAGAGTTCTATAAGCAGATAGGATGGGAGCTTGGGGTAGATATCAACTCTGCAAGCCGAACGAAAATAATAAAAATGATTAAGGAAGTGATAAGGGACATTGTTGCTTCAAAAAAGCAGAAAATTCTTCTAATTGTAGATGAGGCAAGTCTTCTTCGCCCAGAGATATTTGCAGAAATTCACACGCTTACTCAGTTCAACGAAGACTCAAGCAATATGATCACAATAGTATTTTCGGGGCAATCAAATCTGATTGATAAGTTTAAGTATCGCTCATCGGCTCCACTCGCATCAAGAGTGATGGGGAAAATTCACCTAACATCAATAAATAGGGACCAGATGGAAGAGTATGTTCTCCACCACCTTAAAGCAGCAGGAGTGAAAAAAATGCTCTTCTCTGAGACCGCAATCACAGCGATACAGCAAGGATCAGGAGGGATTTTAAGAAGAGCAAACTTCCTAGCAAAAGGAGGCCTTGTAGCGTGTTCAATAGACAGGGAAGACATTGTAACAGCAGAGCATATTAGAATCGCATCAACAGAGCTTCTGTAATGAGCTATGAAGTAAGCGAGGATGAGTTAGAGTATATCTTTTTACAGCTAGAGCACTTGAATGCTTTGATCATGATGATTCTTGAAAATCGAATTGAAGAATCAGAGAAATAATCCAGAGGCCATTATTAATTTAATGGTCTTTTTTTTGTTAGAAGTATAGTGCAACAAGTTAAACATTAGAGTGTATCAAAACTGGGGCAGAAGAACGTATCAAATCACACACCCTCACGATCGTAGACAACGACTATTTCTTTATCAGGAAGAAGTTGACGAGAGTCCTTAATGCACTCA
>JAGLCH010000231.1 GCA_023146355.1 Bacteriovoracaceae bacterium
AGATATCTCTTTACGCTCTACCAGAATTCTCTGTAATTTCCTTAAATGTATCCAAGTTCTCTTTTTTTAATTCGTCCCATTTAAAGCGCCATCCCCAGCTTCCGCCCTCTTTTCCAGGATGATTAAACCGAGCTTCATTTCCGAGACCCATAATGTCCTGAAGAGGAACAATTGCTGTTGCTGCGCGAGAGTTTTCAAGTAGGCGAATAAAGTCCCAATAAAGATAGCTTGAAGTGTTTATTTGGCAGTATCTGTAAACGTATCCTTTTTCCATAGTATCGCCAAGTGAGCTATACCAGCCTATGACGGTATCGTTATCATGAGTTCCAGTGTACGCAACAGAGTTTTCAGGAAAATTATGGGGAAGGTGAGCATTTTCTTCTCCTGAGTTAAATCCAAATTGAAGGATCCGCATACCAGGGTAACCGAGCTGAGAGCGAAGATCTTTTACGTCGTCTGTAATCTTTCCAAGATCTTCAATAACAATAGGGAGCTCACCGAGGTGTCTTTTAAGTGCATCAAACAGTTTTGCACCAGGCCCTGGGGCCCAATAACCATTTGAAGCTAAACTCTCTCCTGATGGGATTTCCCAGGTGGCAACAAAGCCTCGAAAATGGTCAAGGCGTACAATATCGAAAAGCTCAAGATTAAACTTCATTCGCTCTCGCCACCATAAGAAGTCATCCTGCTCCATTTGGTGCCAGTTGTAGTTTGGAGTGCTCCACTTCTGGCCTAGGGCATTAAACTCATCTGGTGCTGCACCAGTCTCTACTTCCATCATTCCATTGGAAGTAACCTTAAACATTTCTGGTTTTTTCCAAACATCCATACTGTGGTGGTTGATGAAAATGGGAACATCTCCCAAAATATCAATCTTTTTATCCTTGGCATATGCTCTAAGTTCATTCCATTGCTGGAAAAAAATATACTGCAAAAACTTTTTGAAGGTGATTTTCTCTTGCATCTTTTCTTCAAAGTTTTGAATCGTCTTTGGGTCTCTAGACTTGTATCCATGAGGCCAATGTGTCCAGTCTGGTCCCAATTCTCTTGTCATAACTTGAAACATTGCCAAGTCATTAATCCAATCTTTATTTCTCTCGCAAAATATTTCTAGTTTTTTATACTCTGTCTTCTTTTTCTTAAATCGATCAAAAGCAATATGGAAGAGTCCAAGCTTGTAGCGCTCTACTCTATAGAAGTTAGTGTTACTTGGATCAAAAAAATCATCATACTCCATCTCAAGATCACTATCTGTAAGCAGCTTACTCTTCTTTAGTAGCTCTGGTGAGATTAGGAGATGGTTTCCTCCAAATGCAGATGGGCTAGAATAGGGGCATCCAAATCTATCGGTCTGGCAGATTGGAAGAACCTGCCAAACCTTTTGCTTATTTTCTACGAGGGTGTCGATAAACCTGTAGGAATCGGGTCCCATATCCCCAATTCCAAATTTTGAGGGCAAAGCGGTAATGTGAAGTAAAACTCCAGATCTTCTCATTCTAGGTCCTTTAAAAATATTCTGTTTATCATTCTAAGATAACATGAAAATTAATTTCAACCAATTGCGGAAGAGGATGCAGTTATGAGTACCAATCTCTTCCATTGATATATAAATATTTTAAAGATTTGATTAGATCCAATTGTGTTGGAAAGTACCTGGAAGGCACCATTGCATATTATTTCAGATTCATTCAGCATCGCCTCAAGATCGGTTATGTACTCATCAAATGCAGGGGAGGAACTGACCCCTTGTAAGTTAACAGAGTTACGAGGGGGGAGAAGCAAACATTTTTTACGTCGATTTTTAGTGATAATCTAACTCACTGAAGCTACTACCTTTTCCCTTTGATACAAAAAAGGACGCTTATTACCGCGGGTCCAGTCAGATCTTTCATTAAAGTAGACAAATATGTCTACTTGTGCTATATTCACAATTGATGAGTAAGAATAGAAGAAAATACACTCTAAATAAAAGTATTAAGGTTAACGAGACCCTAATTAGTGAAGTCATAATCGACTCACATGTAGATAAGCACAAAGATCATGTGACTGATGAGCTAATCATATCTCTTGTAGAGCTTCTTGATGGGAGAACATATTCGCCTGCAAAAGTTCAAGATGGGTTTAGTTACTTTGTTTCAAGGATTTTATATACCGAAAAAGTATATAGGCTAGTTTGGTTACAAAAAAAAGATCAATTTTATATTGGTGTTGTAACAGCATTTAATGAAAAAGGAGCTAAACATGACATTCCCTAAGGATAAAGATCTCGAAAGTATTTTGAATGAGATTCAAGATCAAGAGCCGACCCTAGTAATTGATTTTAAGACATCTTCAAAGTCTGACATTTTAAAATATCAACTTTGCCAAGAGTTTGTAAGAGTTCTAAAAGAAGAAAAAATATCACAAGTACAACTTGCAAAAAGTCTAGGGGTCGATAAGGCCATCGTAAACAAGATTATTCATCATAAAATTAACACTTTCACAGTAGATCGATTGATGGACTTATTTTCATCTATCAGGTCACTTGAAGTCTTTGTTAAGGCGAGTTAACTATCTATGTCTTGCGCATTCTTTTAGTATTTCAACTACTCTTTTCTTTACTCATGAGAATATGGATAAATGACAAAAACACTATCACATAACTCCTTCCTAGCGGGAAGCATAGTTCGCCGTTGAATCAATTTTTAGACCTTCAAAGTAAGATGGACCCGCTAGGGATGTAGATTAAAAGTTGTATCTTAGCTCTGCTTGCCCTTGTAGTGTCTTATTGGTGTAGCTTAATGAGCTATCAGCAGGTTCTCGATTATAAGAAGATTTTGAAAAAAGTATTTCGTATTCAAAATTTGACTGTCTATACCCTGCTCCAATTCCTCCATCTTTTCTTGTCGTTCTTAGTTCGGACCTGGTTGTGTTTATTGTGTGGGTGTATTTTGCGAACCCGTATAGGCCAGTGAGACTTCCTCTTTGAACTTCATACTCTAAATGGCCGTGGGCCCAATACGTCTTTGTTCCACTTGATGTGTTGAAGTCAGAGGTTTTCCCATATTTGCCGGAATATCCAAATTCAATTTCATTGTGTGTAAGTGATCCCTGAAGCTTGATTTCTTTTTCTGCTCTCTGTGTTTCGGTATAGGTATCAATTTTATTGGAACCGGAGGCAATAAGCTCTACTTGACCACCGTTTCTTTTGTCATCCTTGTAGGTCGTGTATCCGAGGCCAAAATATGGTCTTAGTGAGTCTTGATTGTCCCACTGAACTTGCTCAGTTCCACCGATGCCAACAATACGGTCGCTAAATCTATAGCTGAGTCCTGCATCTAGGATGCTCTTGTGTTCATAAGATCCCCCAGTTTTAGACTGCAGTGTGTAGGTGTAGTTGCTGAGTGAGAACCCTACCTTGCTAGTGATTTTGTATCCAACAGCAATATTTGAGTTCACATATTCATATTTACTGTCTGTGTTTCCATCTTTCTTATTGTGCGTCTTGGTCATAGTAAACTTAGTGTAAGTCGTTAGATTGTCTGCTGAATAGATGCCATCAGCAGAAAAGATATATTGGTCGCTAGTGAAACCGGTATCAGATATGTCAGCTTCTGAAGACTCTAGAGCGAAAGAAGATCGCAGAAACTTGTTAGTATTCCAGATTATGCCAGTTGATTTACCAGACATTTGATATTGGGATCTAGTTTGATCGGGCAAAACGCTCCCAGCTTGGGAAACTGAGGTGGCAAGTAGTGCTGAAAGTGCAAGGTACCATTTCATAGAATTAAGCTCCTTTTGAGTTCTCTCAATATTGTTATGAGAATTATTGTAGTGAATGATCAGTTAAAAAAACATAGCGTATAAAATGCCGCGCATTAGGACTACTAACGCTTTATCTTAGCGACATAGGAGGAGATCGCATTACCTGAGGCATCTAAGAAATCTTGGTGCTTTTTATCTAGAGAAAAACCTGTTATTTAATTGTCTCTTCTAAAATCACTTCAATTGCTGCAGGTCTCATTGTGTAATTTGACCCCATCACGCGTCCATAGGCCCCCGCCGTACCAATAACCAAAATATCATCGCACGATGTAGAAAGGGGGAGTTTTCTTCCGTATCCAAGAACATCTCCAGATTCACAAATTGGGCCGACGACATTGGCAACAAAAGTATTATTATCACCCAGACGGCTTAAATTTTTTATCTCATGGTGCGAACCGTAAAGTGCCGGTCTAATGAGCGAATTCATTCCTGCATTTGTTCCCACGTAGTGGATATTACCTTTCTTCTTTACTTGAGTTACTTTTGAAAGAAGAACTCCTGATTCCGCCACGAAATATCGACCCGGCTCCATCCATAGTTCTAGTTTTGGGAACTCTTCTACAAAACATGATAGCGATTCATTTACTTGAGAAAGGTCTAGTCGATTTTGTCCGACTTTTTCTGGTATTCCAAGTCCACCTCCAAGGTCGATTACTCTAACATCTGGAAATTTAGGTAGGATTGAAAAAAGGTATTCTGCAACTTTACTCCAAGCATTTGATGTCAGAATTCCACTACCTGAATGAGCGTGGAGCCCGACGATTTTGGCCTTTGCATTTTCAGTAAGTATAATTAATTTCTCCAGCTCATGAGGTGGGACGCCGAATTTAGATTCATTACCCGCAGTGTGAACATACTGGTGGTGACCTTTTCCAATTCCTGTATCAATACGAACAAAATACTCTCTTTCGACAAATACTTCAGGCCAAGCTTCTAGGGGGTAGGTGCTATCTAGCGTGACATTGACCCCATATTTAAACGCTTCCTGATATTCATTCTTAGGAGAGAAGTTTGGCGTGAATAGAATTCTTTTGGTATCGATCCCAGGGAAGTTTTTTAGAATGTGCTCTACCTCTTGAATTGATACACACTCAAAACCGTACCCTTCACTTTCAATGACTTTTAGAATTTGAGGATTATTATTTGCCTTGATTGCAAAGAGGATATTACTTAAGTGGGAAAGTGCTTTTAGCCCTCGTGCTTTTTCTCTGACTGTTTCTAGATCATATACATAGCAAGCATCAGTCGTCTTTTCTGCAATTTCTATTAATTGACCCTTCTTTTTCTTCCACCAAAAATCATAGCTTCCATCATCCTCTGGCGCACTATTTTCAAGCTCATTAAAGCTCACGCCAAAAATCGGATTAAAGTGGTCTCCATTAAAAAGACCTTGATGAAGCTTCTTAAGTAGACGTTTTACTTGTTTACCATCAACTACAATACCTAGGTTGATATCACTCGATGAGTGAGAAATCATATATATTTGCTGTTCAATGAATAGTTCAAAAATAGGAGCAATTTTGTGAAGAGCACCTTTAATTTTATTTCCAATTAGTGAGAGTGTTGCTTTATCTGTCTGGATACTAATGTCCCCAAATACTTTAAGTCTCTCTTCTAGCTGACTCAGCAGAGTGGGGTCCATTGATGACTCCGTCTGATCTAATGTAAGTGTGACATTTTGCTCTGATGTAGACACTTGATCTACAGATAGACCAATCTCTTTAATTATAGAAAATACATCTGCAAGAAAGCCTACCTGGTGCCACATCCCTGAGGTCGTAAGAGAAACTACTGTTGTGTTTTCTTTTACCGCAATTGCCTTCACGCAGGGGGCATCAGTTTCTGCCCTTCCTGAAATTAGCGTACCATCGTTATCAGGGTAATTAGGGGATGTAATATGAATTGGGATAGAGTTTCGGCCAGCTACTTCAATTAGCTCAAGAGGAAGTGAGCTAATTCCCGCTGACACTATCTCCTTTGCTTCTCTATAGTCGAGGAGTTTTAGCTGAAGGGCCTCTGCAACTTCTTTTGGATTCGAGGTAAAAAAACCTGGGAGGGAGGTTGTGACCTTAACCTCCTTATGTTTTCCTTCTTCTAACTCTTGAAGGAGAGCATTGAGTTGAAAAGAAGTGAACTTTTCGGCATTAAATAAAGGTGTGTTTTCAGTCATCATTTTCTTCCATTATTAGTATACAGTTGTCTGATTATTATAAGCTTAAGTTAAATGATAAATAAGTGTAGAAATTATGGGAGCATTTTCTATTTATCTCAACAGTGATGTACTTAATTGGTCGAGAATGTGATTTTTAGCATTATCTTTTGTAAAAAGATTACATTACTCAACATCACGATGGATAAACATGCTATTTTTCCCTATGCGAAAGTTGATTCTCCTCATATTCATCGTGTTTAGCTCTGTCTCTTCATTTGGTACTGAACATTATAGCTACAAAAAGCGAGTACTGACTGCTATAAAAAAGCGCATACCGATTTTTAAAAGATGCTATCAACACGCACTTGATAACCATGGGCATATTCGTGGGAAAACCATTAACTTTATTATTAAAATTGCTCCAGAGGGGTACTTAGGGCAAATTCATGTGGAAAATTCTTATCACATGGGAGTACTTCGCTGCGTGAATACCAATTTGGCAGGACTCCAGTTTGGTCCAACTCCTAATGGGAAACAGTTTGCAATAAAGGTACCAATGAATTTCAAAATAAATTACTACTAGATGGAGAAATAATGGAGTGTACTAAAGAAAAAAACCTTGAGCACTGTAACTGCACCTATCAGGGGTGCTCTCGAAAAGGGATGTGCTGCGAGTGTATCCGTTACCACGTTAATAAAAGAGCACTTCCTGCTTGTTGCTTTCCAGATGATGTAGAGAAAACGTTTGACAGAAGTTTTGAATCCTTTGCTAAGGCATGGGATCTCGGTGAGAAAAAGTAATCTTTATAGCTCGTTTATTATGGTGCGAGAGTCCATAGCAGTTTCCAGTAACCTTTTTTTGCTCTCTCTAGGCATGCGACCTCGGGTGTATCAAAGATATGAGTTCTATCTCCCGTTGTTAAATGTTCGATCATAATGCTCATGTAAGGCATATGACCAACCAGCATCAGATCATCGTCATAAGTTTCTAGAAGGTCGGCCCAGTGCTTTACGGAGTCATTGGGAGTCAGCTTAAGTTCCTTGCTTACTTCCGAAACACTAAGTTCTCTGGATAAGTGTTCTGCAGTTTCCTTTGCTCTCATTATCCCACTGTGATGGATTTTAGATATTGAAACTCCCCTTTCTTTAAGGCATTTTCCAAGAGCTTCAGCATCAAGATTTCCCCTCTTTGAGAGGTGTTTTTCTGGATCAATGTCTGGCGAATTTGGCTCTCCATGGCGAACTAGGTAAAGTTTCATTTTGTCTCCTTGCGAGCTTTCTTCTTGAGTACCGCTAGGCACTCTAAATGGTTAGTTAACGGGAACATGTCAAATGGTATGAGTTCTATAAGGTCAAAATGGTCTCCAAGCTCTGTAATGTCACGTCTCAGGCTCTGGGGATTACAACTTGAGTAAAGAAAGAGTTCAGGGTCGAGTTCAATTATTTTTGAAATAATATCGCTATTGAGCCCTCTTCTTGGTGGATTTGTTATGACAGTATCGAACTTAGTTTTATTCGCTTTAATGAATTCAGTAGCATCCTGAGCGACAAATTCTACATCGATATTCGCTTCTTTAGCTGAACGCAAACCGCAATCAATTGCCTCCTGTGATAGTTCTACTCCAACAACTTTTCTTCCCTTCTTAGCCGAATAAAATGCAAAAGCTCCAACACCGCAAAACAAGTCTAAAATATTCTTCGAGTCACTATCATCAATGCATTTTTGTGCCTTTAAATATAGTTTTTCTGCCACATGGGAGGTGACTTGAAAAAAACTCTTTGGCGCCAAATAAAGAGTATTTCCACCTAGGTCACTTCTAATCATACTATCTTTCGATAGAATAATTTCATCACTTCCCTCTAGAATTGCTTGGTGAACGGGCTGAATATTAACAGAGGCAACAGTGATGTTGGGGAAACTTTTAAGCAATATATTTTGATATAAAAGCCTTATGCGGTCCAGCGCCTCTTTAGACCTTAGTACAAAGCGAACCATCATTTCTTGTGATCGCTCAGATTTGTAGAGCAAAATATACTTAAGCTCCCCTTTCTTTTCCCTGATCGAGTAGGGGGTTAGGTTGTATTCCTTAATCTTTTCCTTAATCAGTTGAAGGACGGAATTAATTTCATCAAGATGGAGAGGACAGTTTAATACTTCGTTAATATCCCCTGCACTTCTAGTTACTCCCAGTATTGGCCTATCAATAGTCCCGCCGACCGCAATTTTTGCTTTATTTCTTGACGCACTGATGTAGTCGCACTTCTCCACTTTACTCAGATTGATTTCTGGAAAAAATACAGCAACATCTTGAACTTTTTCCTCCAGTGTATCTTCATAGCTTTTACATGTTATTAGTGAGCATGAGTTGCATTGTTTTTTCTTGAAATGTGGACATTCTACTATCATTTATTTCTCGCTATATCTTTGTATCATTTCATTAAGTGAACTTCCCGATGGGATTTTAAAATGATCGGAGAGTCCCGTTAAAAAAGACTCATGTGTTAAACCATTTTCTATCATTTCTTTCATAGATAGAGCGCCATTTGATTTTGACAATTTTTTCCCATTAGAATCTAAGAGTAGGGGGTGGTGTTTGAAAGTGGCATTTCTAAAATGTGTGTAGCTTAATCGATTTGCCAAAAAAAGTTGAATATGAGTTGAGTCAATGAGGTCCTCTCCTCGCACAATTGTATTGATTTTCATTTCCTCATCTTCAATGACACTTACAAGCTGATAGGAGGGGATGTCGTCTTTTCTCCAAACCACTGGGTGGCCCATATTTCTAAATGATTCCTCTTTTTCGGGGATGTTTAGTCTAAGTGAAGTACTACCAGCAATGTAATCAATTTTTTCATCTTTACAGGCTCCGCGGTAGATCCCATCTTGGTATTTCTCTTTGATTCCCTTACGAGTGCAACAGCAGGGGTAGGTTTCTCTTTCAATCGTTTTTAAGATTTTCCGATAGTGGTCGATCTTATCTAGTTGTGAATAGCTAGTTGTAAAATCGTCTGGAGTTAAGGGACCAAAATCCCAATCAATTTTTAGCCATTCAAGAGTTCTAAAAATGTTCTCAATATATTCTAGTCTTGTTCTTTCTCCATCAATATCGTCTATCCTGAGGTGTAATAGGCCTTTTTGTGATTTTGTCAGAATGTAGGTGTAAGCAAAATTATATGCATTGCCCAGGTGAAGGTTTCCACTGGGGGTCGGTGCTATTCTTGAGATAATCTCATTTTTTTGTAGCATCTCGTATCCTCTTTACTGCCTGTTCCCATGCTTCGAGAGAATTGTGTTTGTTAAAGTGAATGAAATTACCTTGAAATGTTTTCCACTTGTGATAGTCGTCAATTAAAAAATCACCTTTAAGGAGTGCTTTATCACAAGTAATAAACATATTTTTCAAGAGAGTAGGGAAATGTTCTTCAATCCATTGGTATTTCTCTGTTGCGGAATGAAGATTTTTTGTCGTGATCTTTGTTGCAATATAGAGCTCTATGCCAGGAATTGATTCTAATTCATCAATAGCTTTAATGGCACCTGGCATTACTTCTAGATTTCTAAAAAAACCCTTTTGTAGCATCTCAGGGGGAAGTCCCTTTCCTGGTTCTCTGGGTGCAACAAGCCGCTTATCAAAGTTTGCCAGAACTCCATCCATATCTATATATATAATCACAGTCAACTCACGGTTTGATAGCGCTAAAAATGGCCTTTGCTCTTTCTGATATTTTGCAGTTGAGCATACGTTCGGTGTAGGTCATCTGAGGGGTTAGAGAATTTATTTCTTTAGCTGCTTGGTTTGATTTGTTATGTTTGTCTGACTTGGAACATTTATTAAACTTTTTACGCTCTATTCTTTTGGTTACCGAATCACGAGACTTAATTCTATCGATTAAGTCTTCCTCAACTTTGAAATCTTGCCAAGGAGATACTGTGGAGTCCTTCTTATCTGCTCTCTCTTCGATTTTATAAAAATCGGCATTCTTTTCATCATTTTTTTTAACAGTATTTAGATTGAGTGCCAATGGTGCTCCTTAGGGCATTATTCTCTATGTAGAGTATAACCCAATCTTTAATGATTTCAAAATAGTAGTAGATTTATTTTGTCAACGAGCGGTCGGCCTTGAGATATACCATATCACTTGCCATTTGAAATTGATTTTGACTAGTCCGTGTAATGCGATAGACTTTACTTATATCATTGATGAAACTTATATCTTAGGAGTAATACGTGGAAGGAAAAAAATCGGGCCTTTGGCAGGCCATAATGAATAGGAGAATGCTCATTTGTATTTTCAATGGTTTTACATCAGGTCTTCCATTGTACTTCCTGGCCCAGCTCATTCCTGCATGGCTTAGGAGTGAGCACGTTGATTTAAAAACAATTGGTTTTTTTAGTCTAGTTCTTCTTCCATTTTCATTTAAATATCTATGGGCACCATTTATCGATAGTTATGTTCCTCCTTTTTTAGGACGCCGTAGAGGCTGGATGATAGTTGCGCAGGTTGCCCTTTTGGCCTTCATGTCATCTCTTTCTCTTTTGAACCCACAAGCAGATATTAGCATCATATTATATGTGGGACTTGCCATTGGGTTTTTCTCCGCGACACAAGATATTGTACTTGATGCATACCGTAGAGAGCTACTATCCGATAACGAACTAGGCCTTGGGAATTCATTCTACGCAAATGCCTATCGTGTCGCAGGATTCATTCCTGGTGGTTTAGGGTTAATTCTTTCAGACTATATGCCTTGGCCAATGGTTTTCATTGTAATCTCCCTTTTTATGTTTGTAGGCGTAATTCATACATTCATGATTAAGGAGGTAAATACAAAAGTAGATCCACCGAAGACATTAAAGGAAGCAGTATCCGATCCTTTTAAGGAGTTTTTTTTAAGAGATGGCCTAAAGTCAGGAATTCTTATTTTGCTATTTATCTTTTTCTATAAGTTTGGAGATACCGTTGCAACGGCCTTGATTACTCCATTTTATATTGATGTAGGTTTCACCAAAACGGTCATTGGAACCGTTGCCAAGGTCGTTGGACTTTGGTCTATGCTCATCGGGGGATTTCTCGGTGGACTATTGATGTTCCGCCTGGGAATCAACAAGGCACTATGGATTTTTGGGATAGTCCAAATGCTTTCAATTCTTGGATTTGCAGTCCTTAATGAGATCGGTCCAAATATTATGGCCCTTAGCGTAGTTGTTGGATTTGAATACTTAGGTGTTGGGCTAGGATCTGCTGCACTGATGGCGTTTATTGCCAAGAGTACCAACAAGAAGTTTACAGGAACACAATTGGCACTGCTCACTTCGCTTTTTGCAATTCCAAAGTCATTCTCAGGAATTCTTGCAGGTGTTCTTGTAGAGGGGGTCAAAGTAGGTGAAGGGGCGTTTTTCTCTTTTTTTGGTCAGATTGATGGGATCGGGTATACCAATTTCTTCTACATCTGTACCCTGTTGGCCATCCCTGGAATGCTTTTACTTTTTTGGGTTGCGCCATGGGGAAAAAATAGTGATTGAGCAATTAAAGGGCCCGTGCTGGATGCATCCGAGGCCCATAAATTAATTGTAAAATCTACTTTATCTCAAAGGTTATAGTGACACTAATCGCGACGCTTGATTCTCCACCTTGGATTGCAGCAGGAGCCGGTTCTGAACGCGATGATTTTTCCATAGCAAACATTGGTCTGGGGCCAGGTATAGGATTAAACCTTGAAGCACCCTCTACTATACGCAACACATGACTGCGTTTAGCACCGAGGGTTTCAAGCATTCGATCTGCCTTCCCCTTGGCATCCTGTGATGCTTTTGCCAGACCATCTAAGTAAACATTTTTCCTCGTACTCTCGGCAATATAGGTCTTTAGATCTCCAATATTCTTTACCCCAACCTTATGGGCCTTCTGTACTACTTCTCCAATCCTCTTGATCTGAGAAGTCTTAACTCGTAGTCCAATTGTTGCGCTATGACCTAAAAACTTTTTTGTTCCCTTATTCCACTTATACTTTTTTGTTAGGCGGTAGTTGGTACTTTCCATTTTAAAGTTTTTAAGCTTGAGCCTTTGTACCTCTTTGATAAGAGAGTTATAGATACGATCTGTTGTACTACTCGCTTTCTTAGCATTGCTGTCAAGAGTTTCAACGGTAAGAAGGATCGAGGCCCTATCATCATTTACTATAGTATTCCATTCTCCTCTTACTTGAATTGTGCGCTCTCCTGCAAAAACAGTTAGTGTGAGTAGCATTGTGGTAAGTGCTATTATTTTGTTCATTATTTACTCCTTTTTTAAATTGTAGCTTGAATGAGAAATAGAGAAAATGATAAAATTTAGCATATATATAATTTATGAGATTTAGATGAGGTAAAAATGAACTTTTCAACAGTGAATCCAAGAAATAGCGAAATAATAAAAGAGTATTCTTATCAAGATTATTCCAGTGTTAAAGAGAATATTGAGGATGCTAAAAGTGCGTATAACAGTTGGAGAAAAACTAAACTTAGTGATCGAAAAAAATTGATGTACCTCTTAGGAGATAAACTGACAAATAATGCTGATGAATATGGAGCGCTAATATCTCTTGAAATGGGAAAACATATATCTGAAGCGGTTGGTGAGGTGAAAAAATGCGCACTTCTGGCCAAGGGTACAGCAGATGAAATTGATGAATGGCTAAGTAATGATGATGTTTATTCTGATGGAATAAAACATCAGATCAGATTCGAATCAGTAGGAATAATATTTTCAATTATGCCTTGGAATTTTCCTTTTTGGCAGGTACTTAGGGCCGCAATCCCAACTATCCTTGCGGGAAATGTCTGCATTTTAAAACACGCAGAAAGTACAACCGAATGTGGTCTCCTCATTCAGCGAATTTTCGATGATGTTGGCTTTCCAAAAGGCGTATTTCAAACAGTTGTTACTACACATGTTGTTGCTGAGAAAATTATTGCCAATTCTGCAATTCGCGGCGTTTCATTTACTGGAAGCTGTCGTGGTGGAAGTGAAGTTGCGGCAGTTTCTGGAAAGTATTTAAAGAAATGTATTCTCGAACTTGGAGGGTCTGATCCTTTTATTGTTCTCCCCGATGCTGATATAGAAAGTGCTGTTCAAGGTGCCATTATTGGCCGATTCATGAATGCGGGACAGGTGTGTATCTCCTCTAAGAGGTTTATCATTCATCGCGATGTGGCAGAAGAATTCATAACTCGTTTTAAGGAAGAAATTGAGAAAATCGATATCGCACCTCTTGTTAATGCAAGTGCAGTTGATGCTATTGATAAACAAGTTCAGGATGCGCGCTCAAAAGGCGCCAAAATAATTTATGGCGGGATGAGAAAAGAAGGGAAGGGGAACTTTTACGAACCAACTTTAATTATCAATGTAAGTAAAGATATGACTGTAATGTCAGAAGAAGTTTTTGGGCCAGTTGCACCACTGCAAATAGTCAATTCGGAGGAAGAGGCAATTGAAGTTGCCAATGATACACAGTTCGGTCTCGGAGGATCAGTTTGGGGTATGGACCGTGAAAATGCAATGAAAGTAGCTGAGAAGATTGAGTGCGGTGCTATCTTCATTAATTCCATCGTAAAGAGTGATCCCCTCATGCCATTTGGAGGAGTGAAGAATTCTGGATTTGGAGTAGAACTCGCTAAGTATGGTCTTTATGAGATGCTTAATATAAAGGGATATAATGTTTATTAATTAGGCCTCGATATTAACTGATCATGAACTTTTTACATGCAGTGTTTTTTGAGTTGTTCACCCCCTGTAGATATGACAAAAAGAGTTATGAAAAAAAAACTACTTTTGCTATTGTTATTAACACTTGTCTGCTTAAAGACATTTGGTTCTACTCAGGTCCTTCTTGATATTACTGGTGATCGTAAAGCCTCCCCTCAAAATAATAAAACAAGGCTTCTTGTTGATGTCAGCAATACCGGAGATATTACCAAGATCATCTCCATAGTTATTGCTGAAAACGGTCAAGAAGGTGAAAGAAAAGAATTTGATCCAATTGAATATGGTAATAAATATATGGTTCTCAGTCGTAAGCTTGGAGTAGATGTTGTTCGGTTATGGGCTAGTTCTTTTGCTCGTCACAATGGTGGTAATCTGAAACTTGATTATCTCACTAGCATCGTGAACAGACGCCGTGATTCAATATCACTTGAGCTTGTAAATGATGGTTCAGTATGGATGTTACTTGATTCTAAAAACAATAGGCAACTTAAGTCTCTTCACATCATTGGAAAGACCTTTTTCGGAAAGCTTATTGGATTAAAAAAAATGGAAAGAAGATATTAGTTTATATCTAAAACTTTGAAATATAAGGTCGGCTTTTGTCGGCCTTTTTATATATGTAGTTCGTTCTTTCAATTCAATTAAATCGCTTCTATCTAATCGTTAAACTGTCACAATTATTTTAATATTGGAGTTTGGGCATATATTGCCACTTTCATTTGACCCCCCCATTAATTTTATTACTCCTAAAGTCTTCTCCGATAAATACAGTGGAATACTTTGAGGTGAATTATGAAAAAACTTGGGATACTGATTATTATCTACATCCTATTTGTAACAACAGAAGCTATATGTGCCGTAAATGGTGTTGCTAAGCTAGTGAAGTTTCGAGGCGATATTTCTTTTGAGGTTCCCGGGACCGGGAAAAAAGGAAAGCTGAAAAAAAATATGTGGTTACCAGAAAGCTCAATTGTGACATCTGGACCAAAGAGCTATGCAAAGATTCTTTTCATTGACAAAAGTAGACTAACTCTTGGGCCTAAAAGTCAGGTGGTCATTAAGAAGTTCAATAAAAAGTCAGCAGGGGTTATCAATCTAATAAAAGGAAAGATCCGCTCACAAGTAACTAAAAATTATATGGAGATGAAAAATAAAGGTAAAAGTAAGCTTTTCATTACCACTAAGAACGCTGCGATGGGGGTCCGAGGCACTGACTTTCAGGTTAATTATGACAGCGTAAACCGCACAACAGATCTCATTACATACTCTGGAGCTGTTGCTTTTAGCCGCTATTCAGGTGGAAAACCAGCTTATCAGAAGAGAGATTATCTAGAGTCTATGGTATCTAGTAAAAATGCAGTTATGGTAACAAAGGGAACCTTTTCACGTGCCTCTGAGCAAGAGGATCGCCCCACGAATGCCTATAA
>JAGLCH010000232.1 GCA_023146355.1 Bacteriovoracaceae bacterium
ATATCGAAAAATGCAGAAAAGCAGCGATGTCATTGGCCTTCAGATAAACAAACCTGATGATTTGCGACATAGGAGTAAACTTTCTATCTCTGGAGCACTTGTACATCACTAATATTTTGCAGGCCCAGTTTTTATGTAAAAAAACATAGTTTTGTTTGTTGAGTTATGTAAAATTACGATGTTTTAATCGTTTGATGTAAAAGATGGTCTTGATTTACTCCGTAAGTAGTACGACACGGAGCCTTCATGTAGAGTTGCTCCATTTTTTCAACTGAGATCTAAAATCCGCTCACTTAACCCCTAACTCACTCTGCTCTGTACGGTTAAGAAAATCTTATCTAATCACTCTGTTTTTAGTTAACATTCGTGAGGGCAAGCCCAGTTTGAAGCTTGTTTGATATGTCCAACCGGTACAGATGTCTTTTAGGCATGAAAAAGCCCTATTTCACAGGGCTTTTAAACAAATGGCACTCCCGAGTGGATTCGAACCACCGACCGTCCGCTTAGGAAGCGGATGCTCTATCCGGCTGAGCTACGGGAGCTTGTATTTGTGAGGTTATTCTAATTCAGTTTTTTGTTTTTTACACTATCTATTTCGCTGATCCGATTTGTCATATTTTTCTTGTGGTGAATCTAGTTATGTCTTTATATTATACGCTTCTCGCGTTATTCCTATAACTTGCCGAATAGAGAGACTGAAAACATAGGAGCGAAGCTTTGCGACAAGAGCTAGACCATTTAATCCACTTTGCACATGAGCACAACCTGTTTGATGCGGAGAGTTCTGTCTTAATCTCAGTTAGTGGTGGCCTTGACTCTATGGTACTACTTGGACTCATGACAGCGCTTAGAAATCGTGGCGAAGTGGCAGAGGTTCGCGCCATCCACTTTAATCATGGCACACGTATTGAAAATAGCGATGAGGAAAAACTTGTAAGGGATTACTGTAAAGCTCTAAAGGTTCCTTTTCTTCTTCGAAAATTACAAATTGAAAGTGGGGCAAACTTTGAAAAAAGAGCGAGAGACCTTCGCTATGAGAAGCTCGATGAAGCACTTTTACTAGGAGAGTTTCTCCTGCTGGCACATCATATTGATGATTCTTTTGAGTGGTCATTAATGGAGCAAATGAGGGCCGGTGCAATCAAGGCGTCACTGGGGGTTCCTGTTATTAATGGAAAGATTAGAAGACCTCTTATGGCGTTTTCTAAAAATCAACTCCGCGCCATTGCCATTAAGCAATTCATTCCCTACCTCAATGATCCCACCAACCGTGAAAATGGGCATGATCGCAATTACCTTAGAAATGAAGTGATACCAGATCTTGCAAAAAGGTATCCAAAATATTTAAGAAATTATGTTTTTCGCTCTAATCAACTGGCGCGGGAGCTTAAACTCCATGCAGGTTCCCGTGGCCCACTCAATGCTCATCTTTTGGGAAATTGGGGCGCTGTAATTTACCGTAGGGATTTTGAGTTAGACTTAAGTGGGGCCGAAACTCTTCTTACGGATGCCATATGCTCATTCTCAACCTCGGGACGGGGTGTACTCCAAAAGCAAATCTCTAAAATGATTGGGGGGAGTTTATCTGGTAGCAAGGGTCCTTTTACTCTCTCTGGAGGAGTAAAGGGTTACAGCTACCCTGGGATGATCATAATATGTGGACCCGAAGGGCCAGACTACTTGGCACTACTAGACAAGCAAATGGTAAAATATCTTAAAAAAGCAAAAGCTACGCAGATTCCTAGGGTTGACTTAAATCAATTCAGCACCAGCTTATACGAAGCAGCAAAATCTAAGACAGAACATCTGCCATTTTTTGCTTTTTGCCTAGATCAGGGAGCGAAGTCTATTATAAAGGACTCGCTCAAGTGGGACTCCCGCTTTCCGCTACTTTCAGAATACTGTAAAGAGCAGGGGATTTACTTTCGACCGATACTAAATTTCATCTCCTATTGGAAGAAAGGGGGAGCAAAGAGGAAAGGCAGTTTCTTTTTTGCAAAAATATAGCATTAGGGGCCTATGTCCCTTGGCAATTCGAGAATAAGAACTACAATTAAGTAATGTAAATATCTAAGATAAGAAGGGATTTTAATGAAGCCGCAGCATAAAACGTTTACCTTATATCTGGTTTTATTTCTTTTGATGGCAGTGGTCTTTACCACTCTTCAGCAGGACCAGACTACATTTAAGAATATCTCATACTCTGAGTTTGTAAAAGAGCTCGATGCCAACAATGTAAAAGACGTTACCCTTAAGGGAACCAATGTCATTTATGGAGAGTATAAAAATCAAGAGGGGATGCGTAAGCATTTTAAGCTCACTGGTAATACTGGCGAGACTACTTTCAATCTCTTGATGAAGCACAACATTGTTCCAAACTATGAGAAAGAGGCACAACCGGGCCTTGCTGAAAAGCTACTCTTTAGCTGGGGGCCGATGATCCTTCTTTTAGTTATTTTCTTCTACTTTTTAAGACAACTTCAGTCTGGTGGTGGAAAGGCGATGAGTTTTGGAAAATCTAAAGCTCGTCTTCTAAATCCTGACGAAAAGAAAGTAACGTTTAAGGATGTTGCTGGCGTACAAGAGGCAAAAGAGGAACTTGAAGAGGTTGTCGACTTTCTTAAAGATCCAACAAAATACACAAAATTAGGCGGAAAAATACCAAAAGGTGTAATGCTTGTTGGTCCTCCGGGGACTGGTAAAACCCTTCTGGCCAAGGCCGTTGCGGGAGAAGCAGAAGTTCCATTTTTTACAATTTCAGGTTCTGACTTTGTCGAGATGTTTGTTGGTGTTGGTGCTAGCCGTGTTCGTGACTTATTTGAGCAAGGGAAGAAAAGTGCTCCTTGTATCATCTTTATTGATGAAATCGATGCAGTAGGGCGCCACCGTGGTTCTGGCATGGGCGGTGGACACGATGAGAGAGAGCAAACTCTAAACCAGCTTCTTGTGGAGATGGATGGATTTGAATCTAATGAAGGTGTTATCTTAATCGCTGCAACAAATAGAATCGATGTTCTCGATCCAGCTCTTTTACGTCCTGGTCGTTTTGATAGAAGAGTTACCGTTGGTACTCCAGATGTTCGTGGACGTCTCGGGATTTTGAATGTTCACTCTGGTGAGATTCCAATGGACGATAATGTAGACCTTGAAATTATTGCCAAAGGAACTCCAGGATTTACTGGAGCAGACCTAGCTAACCTTTGTAATGAAGCAGCACTTCAGGCGGCCCGTTATGACAGAGATAAAGTTGGCAAGAAGGACTTTGAAGCGGCAAAAGATAAGGTTCTAATGGGACCTGAACGTAGATCAATGGCCCTTTCAGATAGAGAAAAACGCAATACAGCTTATCATGAAGCAGGCCATACTATTGTTGGACTTAAGCTTCCACAAACTGATTCAATTCACAAGGTGTCGATCATGCCTCGTGGTGGAGCGTTGGGAGTAACTCAGACTCTTCCAGATGAGGACATGTTAAGCCTTGGTTTTGAGCGCGCTAATAATTTTATTGCATTTCTTTTGGGCGGTAGATCTGCTGAGGAAATTGAATTTGGAGATGTTTCTAATGGCGCATCAAATGATATCGAACGGGCAACATCCTTAGCACACAACATGGTTTGTAATTGGGGTATGTCTGAAAAGTTAGGGCCAATCCAGTATAAGAAATCTGGGATGTCGGCATTCAATGATGCTCGTGAGCATGTTGATTACTCGGAAGCGACAGCGGAAACAGTTGATGCTGAAATTAGAAGACTTATTTCTGAAAACCATGAAGTTGCTCGCAAGATCCTTAGGGATAATCGCGAAGAGCTTACTCGCTTGTCTGAGGCCCTTATTTTGTGGGAGACCCTAGACAGCAAGCAGGTTAATGAAATTATTGCAGGCAATGATATTGGTCAGCCCCTCAAAAGAGAAGAGCCGCCAAAGAGAAAAGCGCCTGTGGTTGAAGAGACTCCAAAACAGGAATTCTCGGAAGATCTTAAAGATAAAGTTGAAGAGTTAGATGAGAGTATTGAAGTTAAAGCAGAGGTCAAGGCCGTTGATGAAACAAAAGACTCAGTCCAATAATATCTTTGTAATGGGAGTAATTAATATTACTCCCAATTCTTTTTCAGATGGGGGAATGTTCAATTCCCCTAAACAATTCATTGAGCAAATTGAAGAATTTAAAAAATGGGATGTTGAGGTCTACGATGTTGGGGCCGAGTCTACAGCTCCTTTTAATACTCCCATCTCTGCCAGTGTTGAGCTAGAGCGCCTTCAAAATATTTTTTTAGAAGCAGTTGATAAGATCCCTGAAGAGGCGATCCTTTCCGTTGATACGTATCGCGCGACCACTTTTAAAAGTGTTTATAACGCAATTAAAGTACTTCGACCCAATGCCAAAATCTGGTGGAATGACGTGTCTGGTGTTCTTGATGATGAGCTTTTTGAAACGTTGAATAGTTGCCCTGATGCACAGTATATTTTTTGCCACACTCTAACTCCTAAACGCATTCAATCCTCTGATCATATGGACTTCATTCTTGATTGTGATGAGGGTGATGAGTACCTAGAAATTAAAAAGAGGTTCATTGAGGCGCTGGCAATATTTAAGGAAAAAGGACTGAGTGAAAGGGTAATGCTCGATCCCTGTTTTGGTTTTTCTAAAACTCTCGAACAGAATTTAAGCATTCTTCGTGATCTTCCAAAGTTAATGCGCTTATTTTCGCCTGATATTTCCTGGGTAATTGGAATTTCAAGAAAGTCATTTTTAAAGAAGTCAGTTAAGGTTCTCGCTGCTGCTGGCACTGTGGCAACCCAAGTTGAGTACATTCACTCCGCCTATCTCTCTCAACTCTTCACAAGAGTGGAAGGGAGAACCCTTTATGTGCGAGCACATGACCCTTCTGTGATTAAAAATGCTATCTTTATTACTAATCTCTTTTAAATTTGGCATCCGTTCTTTATAATTGAATAGATGAAACACGACAGAATCATATTACAGTCAACCAATATGGAAAAAATGGGGAGTTTTCTATCTCAACTCTTCGAGATGGAGATGGATTCTCTTGGCGTATCTCTTACCCTCACAGGCGATGACGGTGTGGTATTTCAGCTGGAAGAGTCACTGGAGCCTGTAACTACATCAAATACAGTTATTGGGCTATCCTTTGATTCTGTGGATGACCTCCACGCCATAATGCAAAAGGTTCGCTTCTTAGAGTATCGCCTTGAGATTGGGCAAATGAAGATGACTGAAATCACTTCTGACGGTGAGATTAACTACTTTGAACTTTTAGACTTTGATAACCGGGTTTGGCGACTTTCTGCTATCTAGTTTTCAATTTAAGGAAAAAAATGAAGCTACTGCTAATAACAATGATTTCACTTTTTCTGACATCAGGATTTGCTACTACCATTACTAAGGGAACTTACGGTGCAGACAATCGCCATAATCTCTATGATGCATCAGATATGTGGCGCGAGAAGGCACGTTCCGTTGCGGTATTAATAAGCAATAACCAAATCGAGCACTCCGGCGATGCGACAGACGGTATTTTCATCAACTCTCGTAGTCATAAAGCCGTAAACAGGTTATGTGAAGGTGAGCGTTTCTCATCTGAGCCAGCTCCTGGGCAGTGCACAGGATTTTTAGTGGCACCAGATTTAATGCTCACTGCTTCCCATTGCCTTCGTTTCGAATCAAGTATTAAAGATTACAAGTGGCTTTTTGATTTTGGCCACTTCAGTGAATCAGATGATCTCACAAGAAGTGTTTTGGGGAATACCTACAGCTCGATTGAAATTGTGGAGCGCAAGGTTGATTTAAAGTCTGGACTCGAGTATTTGCTGGTGCGTCTTGATCGTAAAGTTAAAGACCGAGCTCCCCTTGAATTTAGAACATCAGGAACCATTGGTGTTGGGGAGCCTGTTGTTGTTATTGGCTCTCCCTCAGGTCTTCCCCTTAAAGTGGCAGATAATGCTTATGTTCGTGAAATTAAAAATGAGATTTACTTTACAACGAATACCGATACGTTTGGTGGTAACTCTGGATCACCTGTTTTCAATGGTATCACTGGTATCGTCGAAGGCCTACTTGTTCGTGGCGATACCGATTACCGCACAGATAGAGAACTCTACTGTCGTAGAGTCGTTAATTGTGCAATGGAAGAGTGTAATGGTGAAGATGTTGTCACTATTCCAAATGTTGATTACTTTTTTAAATAAAAGAAATCTAGTTGACACCTGCAGGGAGTTTCTCACCCTTTAGTCCAGCTATGATGTTATTGGCGCAGAGCTCACTCATTGCTGTACGGGACTCAAAGTCTGCAGATCCAATATGAGGAGTGATCACAACATTCTTAAGCTTATGTAGGCGATTATCCATTGGTAGTGGTTCAGGAGTGGTTACATCAAGCCCTGCACCCCAAATCTCCCCCTTTTCGATAGCATGAATCAATTCATCTTGAACTACAACTTCACCTCTCGCAGTATTGATGAAAATAGCGCTATTTTTCATTGCAGCAAATGCCTTAATGTCGAAGAGGTGCTTGGTATCTGGAGTAAGGGGGCAATGGACTGAGATAAAATCACTTTCACGAAGTAAAACCTCAAAATCAACTTTTTGTGCCGCCATTTTATTTTCAGCATTAATTTTTCGAGTATTGGCGGTGTAGATGATCTTCATATCCCATCCAAAGTGGCATTTTTGGGCCATGGCCTGGCCAATTCTGCCCATTCCTACAATTCCAAGGGTTTTTCCCTTAAGGCGAGGCCCAAGGTATCCCATTGGCTCCCAGGTTTTCCAGCTTTTAAGCTCGGTACTCGACTCTTTAATCCTTCTGGCAACGGATATGAGGAGAGCAAATGCAATATCGGAAGTAGCATCAGTTAGAACTTCGGGTGTATTGCCCACAAAAATTCCCCTCTTGCTAGCATGGGTTACATCAATATTGTTGTATCCTACTGCGTAGTTACTGATTACTTTCAGGTCAGGGCATTGGTCAATAAAATCACTATCAATTGGGTCGGCCAGCATCGAAATCAGGCCATTTGCCCCCTGACATAGGTTAATTAATTCTTTTTTAGAAATAGTGGTCTCTTTATCCCATATTACTACTTCAAC
>JAGLCH010000233.1 GCA_023146355.1 Bacteriovoracaceae bacterium
TTAACCGATAGTTAAGACAACAGAGGTATCTCTAAGACACAGGATTTATCGGTGAAAAACCACTTACTTTTCATACTGCTTCTCTTCACAACAGCAATCTTTGCTGCCAAGCTTGAAGTTGCCAATGATCGATACAACCAGCTAATCAATGATCCGACGATTAAGCCAATTTACGAAAAATGCTTGCTCGATTCCAGTACTCCGCCTTCAGACTGCGTTTGGGCCGAGCTATCAAAGAGGCCTGATCAAAAAGAAGCAATTCTTGAAAAGTACTTTAGCGATGACAGCACAACCCAATACAATACCGTGACGATCAAAACGGTAGATACTGAAACTACAGCAGCAGTAAAAAAACTAGAAGACTATATGTATACGAAACTTCAGGATGCTTTTTATGGTGAAGCTAGTAGTCGAAGTAAGGGTACCAAAATCATTGATCATCAAGTTTTTTACTCTCTTTATAAAAACCAAATTAGTAAAAACATTATCACTACGATCTCCTCTTATTGCCTTGAAGCAAGAAGTCCTGATTACATAATTCCAAAGGATGAAAAAGAGCGCGCTGAAACCCGCAAAAAAAACATAGAATCACTAAAGCAAATGAAGCCCTCTTCAGGATCAAGTAAAGAAAGCAATGCTGCGTATTCTGCATGGGGGAAGTGCTTGAAGGAAATTACAAAAGTTTGCCAAAAGACTCCTGCAACTGATGTAGACGTAATATATTCAGTGCAACGCGCCTGTGTTGTTAGCGATTCTCTTCGTCAGCTACGCCAAGGGCTGATTGCTGCGGAGAAAATGGACAAACAATTTAAGAGTGAAGTTGATACCAGGGGATTTCAAGTTAGCAACGTGAAAACCTATACTGGTCGCGGTGGAGATGACACAAAGAGTATTGATGAACTCACAAGTATTACTTCAAATGAATTTGCAAATGAGTCAGGGTACAAAAAAGAACTTAAGGCAAAACAAGCTACAATCGCAGAGTGTAAAAGGTCAAAAGACTATGGGCCCTGTCGAAAATATTTAGGAGACGTAAAAGAGAAGCAACAACTTGAACAAGCTCTTGTTGAGTACGATCTTCGTCAAAAGATCCTAAGTGAAAAGCTTGCGTCTATGGATGATAGTGATCTAAAAGCTTTCTTGGAAACGGAGGGCCGATCGCAGAGAGATATTGAAAGAGCTCTTGCCAGTGACGACTCAAAGCAGCTTGTAAAGAAGCAGATCAATGATGCCTTTGCTGCTGAGAAAAATGCAATCAGAAAGCAAATTGAAAGTAGTATTAATAAAACAAATCTTGAATCCAACACCGAGAAAACAGAGGCGCAACAATTTGAAAGCAAGTTTGACATTATTAATAAGGAATTATCACAGCAGGCAAATGATTATACTCAATTGATTCATTACAATAATATTGTTTCAGGATTTCTCACAGTACAAGATAGCAGTGGAAAAGATGTAGGTACTAATATTCAGTCAATTAACCGTGAACTTTCTGATAGTGCTTACAATGGTGGCGAGGCCAACTCTGGACCACGGTCTCCTGCAAGTGGTAGTTATATGGAAAAATTATCTGAAAAATTAAATGAAATGGTGAAAGGCAAAGGAGAAGTTGATAAGGACAAGCAACATGACTCAACACCTATCGGGACAGGAACCATTAACAAGCACATTTTTGACATGAACTACGGTGATGAGCGCCAAGAATAATTTAAATTCCCCTAGAGTGACTTCACCCAAATAAAGACTTTGTTTTGGCCAGGTGGATTTCTTCGACTAGTGCGAGATTCATATAAGATTGAGTCATCTACTTCCATAACATTTGCCAAGAACTCTTTCAGTAACCTTCGATTGACGTAGAGATTGAAGTAATAGCCACCGGGAACAGCAAGTCCTGGTTTGACGTTATCAGCTTGGGTTACACCATAACGCTTGAGAAGTTCTTGTAACTTATCTCTCGAATCCTGTGACTTAACAGAGTTAATAATAACTCGAAAAACCTTTCTATTTCCAAAAGCATAGTCGCGAAAACCACCCTTTCTCTTCTCTTCGTAGTCAGACTGCTCAAGTTCAGTTGCATCAAAATCTTTTGGAAGAGAGTCCCATGATGTGAGACTTACGTCAGATTCAGTTCCAAACGTTGTTGTCTCATTAAGAGTACTTTCTTTTTTGTCAGTGTCAGCAGTTTGTATTTGATCAAAATCAATTTTAAGAACACGCTCATTGGCATTATCTAGCTCGGATTGAGCAATCTTCTTAAACTTCAATGTTTTATCGAGCCACATAAATTGTGGTTCATAAATACTAATTCGGTTTGTGAGATGCTTTTCATACATCTCATTACTTACCTTTACTCCGTAAATTAGAAGTATACCGAGTATGATAAGACCTAAAAGCTCCCTAGCAAATTTGAATTGCTGCTTAAAAGTCGCATCACTTTTAATTTTGGCAAAATTGAAGTGGGGATGAATAAGATCTTTTTTCATCTTTTCAAAGAATGAATGCCACTCTTCATACAAGGTAATTTCCATAGAGGCCATCACTTCATAGTCAATGCTTCCAGACACTCCATCTAACGCGGGATAAACCTCGCACAACATGGGAAAAGAAATATATATATTATCACTTAGGATATTACCTACTTGAAATACATCATTGAATGGTCCATCAAGATGAGGATACTTCTCGAGGAAAAAAGTTCGAAGAGTATTGGCCACCTGAGAGATATCGAGATCCCCCTCTTGACACAACTCATGAAGGTCAATTCGGCGGTAAATGAAGATATAAGTAATGAGCTTTTCTTTGAGCCAAATGAACCAAGATGAAAGTGGCCCAATTTTTACTACATGCGAAGCATAGGAAAATCTATCCATCATTTGCCTAAATGATAGCCCCTCGACAAAAAAAAGATTCCAGAATTCCTCGAATTCAGAGGAATATCTCCCCTGCCACGTAATCGCTTCAAGATCCAAGGAGATCCACTCCCGAAATCCCTCGAAGTCAGATTTTTTTAGAATTACTGTTTCCTGTTTCATAAGTTACCGAAATATTTAAGATTGTATAATAATACCCACAATTGTACCCCTTGGAAACCATCAAAATCACACAACCGGCAAAATTTCGCTAGGGCCACTAGTACTTGAGTCTAATATCAATAATTTAGTATAATGGTAACTGAGGAAGAAGGATTCTTCCCCGTGGTTAAAGTTAGGCAAGGATGGCCAAATGACATCAGTAGCAAATGATCTCACTGCTATGCGTGCATCTCGCTTTAAGGAGCAAGAAAGCAAGCGGCACAGTTTCGAAATCAAAAAGCTCAAGGCAGAGAACAATAGCACCTTTCAAAAAGAAGTTAAGTTCAATGATAACCTAATCTCAAATATGAGACGAGATTACGAGCGTAAAATTTCCCAACTAGACACCGAGCTAGAGCGAAAACTCAATGAAGTTCGCAATGGCAACAAAGGCAAAATCCGAACAGAAAATGAGAGGCTGATATCAGAAGTGACTGATCTAAAATCAGCACACACTGACCAAGTTACAGAGATCAAGGTGAGCCACAGAAATGAGATTGAAAACCTCAGTGAGTCACATCGAAACACTCTCGAAAATGCAAAGACTAAGTTTCTCCAAGAGAAACAAAAGTGGGAAATCTAGACTAGGGGTAATTAATGAGTAATCAACAATCAGAAGCAGGCGTATTTATCAACGGGAAAGCTCAAATCATTGAGATGCTAAAGTTTATGTCATCAGACGAGAGAGAGACCTTGATTCACAATATTAGAATTAAGAATCCTACCTTGGCGAATGAGCTTATGTCCCAAAGCCTTACCTTTGATCATATTGGAAAGCTTAATGAGCATGAGCTGACAATAATGTTTCAATATGTATCTGCTCCAATTTTAGGGGTGGCACTCAAAAATGTAGCTCCAGATATTCAAAGGAAGATACTCTCTCTTGCAAATAGAACTTACGCGGAGGAAGCATATAAAATTATGATCACTCCAATCGGCAATGAGAAAAGAGACATTAGTCGAGCCCAAAATAAAATTTTAAGCATTCTCGTTTCGTT
>JAGLCH010000234.1 GCA_023146355.1 Bacteriovoracaceae bacterium
TAAGTTATGTTGAAATTGATCATAATAATATAAAAGGCTGTGGAATGGACTGGGATATAACAAAAGCACTTCTTAAGGCGCGATCCGAGTTTTATGAGCGGAAGGTTATTCGTAAGGTTGATCAAGTCTTAAATCTTTCATCTTCAAGTGGATTTGCTTGCCATGTTTGTGCTGAAGATGCTCTTTATTCTGCAACCTGCGAACTCATTGAGCGTGATGCCACTATTTTGTGTTGGCATATGAAGAGGCCTGCGAAATGGTTGAGGTTTGAAAGTTTGGCTCAACTAGGGTTGGGATATATTGTTGATCAAATAAAAGCTCTTAAAAAGTTTGATATTGATCTTTGTATAGGAATATTATCTATTAGTGGAGATTATATTACTGTGACAGGATATATTAGAAGCACAAGGCAGGAGTTTGGATTTGCAATTGATTCTTCGTGCTCTAAACTTCTTGTTGAGGCCGTAATTTCTGTATACTTCACTCTGATGACACTTGTTTCAATTTTACAAACTCGAAAAAAAAATGGCGAGAGTATCCATCGTGCTATTACTCTGGACAATGTCTATAGTACCTCTGATCTTATCGAGTATTATTTATCTCCAGATAGAAGCATTGAACAAAAGTGGTTCTTTGAAGACGGGGAGATAAGTGAAATACCATTGATTAACCATTCTGAGCAAACTTATACCGGTATTATTGAAGGACTCACTATACCTGAAGACTTAGTTGTCGCAAGAAGCTTTTCTGATTCATGCCAGAATTATATTCTCGGAGAACCATATATTCTTAACCTCGATAGATTATTAAGTTGCTTCTCCGTTTCTGCACCGAAAACATGGTGTCATCACCCCTTAGGATAGTATGAATCTTCGAGTTGTAATCGCAATAATTGTTATTTTACTAGCAACATGCCTTATCGGGACTGTTGGCATATCAAAATATTTTCATGAATCTTTAAATGTTGAAACTACACATCATCTTCTTGATATTTATCAAAACTCGAATTCATTGATTATAAAAAATATTAGGCAGGACCTTCTTATTGGTAATACAAGAGGGGCAGAACGCTACCTAAACCAACTTGTTCAAAATAGGACAATACAAAAGTACACTCTTTCTGTGGGAGGTATTGGCAGCAAGTCTTCTATGCACTGTTCCGAAATATTAGTCTCAACAGATGTTTCATTTTCACCAGGCTCTACTGAGATATGGGGAACGCTCCACTCTTGCTACTCTAAAGCGACTTCTGAATCTGTTGTGAACACAATTTTAAATAGTTTTATATATACCTTTGCTCTTTCTAGTATTATCGTAGTTTTTCTCATCTTGACGATACTAGGTTTACTTTGGCACTTGAATGGAAGCTTAAGCCATATTCTTACCTACTTAATTCGACATGAACAAATTCCTATTCAGCACTGGTCTAGTCGCCTTATTTGGGGCGATGCCCTACTTATTTTTGAAAATGCAATCCTAAGCTTTAAAGAAAATACACGTGAACGAGAGAAAGTTATGCGTGAAGCAGAAATTGGTATCTTAGTTACCCAGGTCGCCCATGACATCCGCTCCCCCCTCTCAACAA
>JAGLCH010000235.1 GCA_023146355.1 Bacteriovoracaceae bacterium
GAAGCACAAAATGCTATCAGTGCGGCCATTAAAGAATCGAGAACAATTGGAACAAAAATGGATATTGCGGTTGTTGATGCCGGTGGAAATCTAAAAGCATTTGTTCGCATGGATAATGCATGGATTGGAAGTATCGATATCGCAATTAAGAAAGCTAAAACAGCTAGGTATTTTAATATGAACACTGGAGAGATCGGAAAACTTTCACAGCCGGGTGGCCCTCTCTATAATATCGAAGTTTCAAATAGTGGACTAATTACTTTTCCTGGAGGAATTCCACTTAAGAAAGATGGTAAGGTTATTGGAGCAATCGGAGTTTCTGGAAGTAGTGTCGAAAATGACTATAGAGTTGCTGCCGAAGGTGCAAAGGCTGCTTTTAAGTAGTTTAACAGTATAGAATATTTAATCATATTAAGTTAAGGAGTCGAAAATGAAGGTAAAAGCAGCAGTCGCATGGGGACCAAATCAAAAGTTATCTATTGAAGAAGTTGACCTTGAGGCACCAAAAAAAGGTGAAGTTTTAATCAAGATGGTTGCAACCGGTGTTTGCCATACAGATGCTTTTACTTTATCTGGTGATGATCCTGAAGGTTTATTTCCAGTCATTTTAGGACATGAAGGTGGAGGAATTGTTGAGCAACTCGGCGAAGGAGTAACAAGTCTTACTGTTGGTGATCATGTGATTCCTTTATATACTGCAGAATGTGGTGAGTGCAAAATGTGCAAGTCCGGAAAAACAAACCTATGTTCAAGTGTTAGAGAAACACAAGGTAGAGGCCTCATGCCGGATGGAACAAGTCGATTTTCAAAAGATGGAAAAATGATTCATCACTATATGGGAACATCAACATTTGCAGAATATACTGTTGTTCCTGAGGTTGCTTTAGCAAAGGTTAGTAAGGATGCTCCACTAGATAAGGTTTGTCTTTTGGGTTGCGGAGTCACAACTGGTATTGGTGCTGTTTTAAATACTGCTAATGTAGAAGAAGGCGCAACAGTTGCTGTTTTTGGAATCGGCGGAATTGGGTTGTCTGCAATCCAAGGTGCTAAAATGGCAAAAGCAGGAAGAATTATAGCAATTGATATTAATGATGATAAAAAAGAAATGGCAATGAAGTTTGGGGCAACTGACTTTATTAACCCAAAGAAGTATGACAAACCAATTCAAGATGTCATCGTTGAACTAACTGATGGTGGAGTAGATTACTCTTTTGAATGTGTTGGAAACGTTAATCTTATGAGAGCTGCACTTGAGTGCTGTCATAAGGGTTGGGGGGAGTCAATTATTATTGGTGTTGCAGGAGCAGGACAAGAAATTTCAACGAGACCGTTTCAACTTGTAACAGGAAGAGTATGGAAAGGATCTGCATTTGGTGGCGTTAAAGGAAGAACAGAACTTCCTGGTTACGTTGATAGATATATGAGTGGAGAAATTAATTTAGATGACCTAGTCACTTTTAAAATGCCTTTAGAAAGAATAAATGAAGCATTCGATTTGATGCACGAAGGAAAAAGCATCAGAACAGTGATTGATTTTTAAGATTATTATTATCATCTAACAATCAAAACCCCTCTTTCTTTAAATTAGTTTATGCGCAACAATTTAAAGAAGGAGGATTCTAAGATATTTCTTACTACTTATTTAAGCTATTAAGTGCCGCTGAGAAATTCATATTATATTTTTTTAGAGTTGGGTTGTATGCTTTGGAAAACTTCTTAAAATCTATAGTACCCCACTGCCCCTTACCGAACCACTTTAAGATTTTTTTTGCAAGTTTGTAGTCCATCAGCGTAACTTTATTTTTGTACATACTTGCTGAAAAGTCCTTACCAAAATGATGATCATATAGCATTGTAAGTATCCACCCCAGCTCTAGAACATGCCCACCAGCAGCTGCGGATATGGACCTATCAGCAATGCTTTGCACATCATCATTTCCCCAATCAACACCACTAACTAAATTATTTTTAAAAGCATTCTGTGCTCCGCGGGCCATCTGTGAGTTCGCGCACCATATTGCACTAATTTTAGAATGTTTATGCCTAGCTAGTAATCTACCCACAACCCTTTTTGCATCATTATAATTCCAATTCGCAGATACGCTCTGCAGTAGCACGACTTGGGGAAACTCTTTCATTGCCTTTTGAAGTCCTCTCACTCTCTCACTATTAAATGAGGTTTCCCTAACCCCTTCCAGTGAAAGAATATTGATTTTTCCATTACTATCATGCCGCTTTAACTCAATTGCTTTTTCAAAAATATATTTTGCTGATAAATAGCCTGCCATATAATCATCAATTGCTCTTTTCCCAATATAATTTTTGAATTTCTCTCGAGGTTGCCCAATTTTCAAACTTTCATTACTTGTCATTTCACCAAACAAAAAAGTTTTTATTCCGGCCTTATCGAGGATGGGAATTGAACGGGAAGCACTATTTTTTTCGCCCACGACTATGACATAATCAGGTTTATTCTTTCTATTCGCTACATTTCTCGCAATATTTACGGCCAAATAATGATCTCTATTTGAATATAAAATTTCTAAATTAATACCTAAATCATTAGCAGCGGCCTTACCTACAGCATGGACATTTAACCAAAATTGATCATTCATACCCGCAACACTGATTAAAGTGACAGTTGGCCTGGTAGCTGAAAAGCATTGAGAAGAAATCAAAATAACGAATAAAATTCCAGAAAATATTTTTTTCAAAAGTTGATCCTGATAATGCACCTAAAGGTGCTCATTGATTTCTATTTTAATTTCATTCCTTTATTTCTCATCTTACGCAGCTCCTTGAATAGATAGCGATTTTCAAGATGAAGAAAGGCACGTGCATTGATCTCTTCCATCAAAAAAGTTTTAGGAAGGTAGTCGCTTCCCCCTACTGAGAAAAAGTCCACTACAACCTTTCTGTCCTCAGAGGATGTAACCAACAGAACAGGTACATCTTTAAGTGCCAAATCTGAGCGAATTTTGCGGCAAAGCTCTACACCAGTCATTCCCATATTTACCTGAGAGGTAATAACCATATCAAGTTCATTGATATTAGCTTTAACCATGGCGTAACCCATATCACCGCCGTGGGCCTCCATTACAATAACTCCCTTCGCTCTAAGATATGAACTCATAATAGAACGAGCTGTCCGCATCCCATCAACTAAGAGAACATGCATCCCTTTATAGCGATCATCTGCCACAAGGATTTTATTTACGCTAAAAATGAGATCAGACTTAAGATTATTTTTGATAACAAAGTCATTTCCACCAGCAGCATGACCATATTCTCGGGTAGTGACAGAATCATCAGCAGTTACAAGAACAACAGGAATTTCTGAGTTATGCAATGCGTACTCACAGCTTGAGTCGTCATTTTGCTTTATTCTGCGACATAACTCTAACCCATCAATATCAGGTAAAGAGATATCTAATGTAATCAGGTCAAATTTCTCTTGCCTAATCTGATCAAGTGCATCCTTTCCCGTAACTGCAGTTGTAACACAATACTGCTCTGACAGAATTCTCTCAATTAACATAAGAGTTGGGGGAGAATCATCAATAACCAAAATTTTCTTCTGCTGGGGCAACATATTGTCGTCAATAACCATAAAAACCTCATTAAATTGTTCTATTGTCCCCACTAATCGTCC
>JAGLCH010000236.1 GCA_023146355.1 Bacteriovoracaceae bacterium
ATACCATTTTTCTTTATTTCAACGGCCTTTGGTGGAATAGACCTTGCCTCTGTTGATATTGAAATAAAAAAAGTTATAAGAAATATAGCTAAAGAAAAAGTTTTTTCAAATAAGTTCAAACATGTCACCTATATTGAAGGGATTTTCGAAAAAGAAATCTCAAAGGTTAATGACAAAAACTACGAGGAAGAGAAAGGTAAGCTATTCATGCTGAACTTCTACCACGGAAATATTCTAGAACTAACAACTGCTTTCCCTCAAGAGGATTGCCAATATCAGCGCGAACGACTTGTACGAAATTTTTCAGACTACAAAACTGGAAAAATTCACAAAAAAATTAAATTGCTAGCAAAAGTCCCCTTGGCAATATTTGACTCGATCTGTAATAAAAAGTGAGCACGGTGAAAAAACTACTTCCCATAGTTTTAATTTCCCTAACTCTAAGCTCCTTTGGATCAGATTGAGTACACCACTTGCAACAATAAAAAGGTAAATAGATGCAATAGTGATGAACCGGCAACATACCATGACGATATTCTTCGCGACTCCGCCAATATGGAGAAAAAAGCGGGAGCAGACTGCACTATTTTCTGATCTTAGCGAGCGAACTCTTTAAAATTATCGAATACAACTGATTCCTGACAATTTCACTAAAGTATTATCCCTTTTGCTCCGATGTGTAGCTATCAACACTACTTGGGAGTTGAATTATGAAAAAATTATCATCGCTTAGTTTAGCGGCTCTATTTGTAGCTGCAGCATTATTTACCGCTTGTTCACATAACGGTAGAACTGTTGCCTCTGAAAAGCAGAAAGTAGAGTACATGAAGCACTCAGATCAAGAGTGGCGTTCTTATTTTGGGGACGTACCTAGGGACGAGGAAACTCATAAGGCTTATTATAAATAAGACTTAGTTAAGCTTACAAGCACTAGAAATGTGCGCCTGCGAAGACCTTTTGCAGGTGCACATTTTTCACATTTCTGTAATTCATTTTCACAATGACCTTTTCTATACCAAAACGCTCTGTTACTCTCTTCGTGACCAAAGTCACTGAAAATTGATTAAATCTGGAGCAATAATGAAAAAAATCGCAATCTCAATCGTTGGGCTGCTTCTCGCAACCAGCGCTCTTGCTGCTAGTGCAAGAATTGGTGGATTTGCGGCATTGGATCTTTTAACTTATCAAAAGAAAGAAGATAACACCGCAAACTATGACACTGGTATTGGCGTATTAGATATGAAGATCTATGCCCGCCACAAGAAGTTCTCCTCCAAGGTAAAACTTGATTTAGATGACAAGGGAATTGGTTATAGTGACCTTAATTTTGTAGAAGAGTTCACAGTTTCATGGAAACCAAATTTTGATTGGTTGGTTACAGCAGGTAAAGGCAAGGTAAAGTTTCACCGTCTACACTGGGGAGCGACAGAAAACTGCTTTACTGATGGTGGCTCAATTCTAGGGACCGCCAATCAGTACCGCGATCTCGACAACAGGCCTATTTTTATACTTCGCTATGGTAACTACCGCAAAAAGTTTATGAATCACTTTTCAATTTTTGCAAATCCCAGCTACCCAAGAACAAACTCTAATAACTACACCGACAAATACGCGGTAAATACTAAAATTGATCTTACTGAGGAACGCGGTTTTGCTGATAAGTTTGAAATCTTTCCAACTCGCTCTCTATCACTTTCAGTATCAGGTCTTTACTACAAGCACGATCAAAACCCACATCCAAACTATGCATTTGATGCTGGCGGACGCTATAAAAAAGACTCCATTGAAATTTGGTTTGAATACATTTGGGGAAGAAACGGAACTAAGGCCGGCCACAATAAATATGCGGTTTTTAATTCATACGAAAATACCTTCCAGCTTGGTGCCCAGTATGAACTCAATGATCTCATTGACGTTATGATAGATGTTGAGGGAGTGATGGCCAGATGGGTTGGATATGTTGATCCAAAAGATAGCTCTTCTTCTAAAGATCTTGGCAAGACTCAGGACAACATTAAAGCAGACTTTGGAGTTAAGTTTAAAGTTGCAAAATCAACTCAAATAACAGTGGGAACACTGTTTGAAAAGAAGTTCTACAAGTCTGAAGGAAGCTCCCTCTCAACAGATTGGGCGTATCAGGTAAGTTCCGGCCTTTCGATATGGTTTTAATTATTAATTAATTTTAGATATTTATATATGGAGTAACAATGAAACACATAGCGCTTATAACCTTATTAATTTTTTCAGCAAATACGTTTGCAGCATCGGCCAAGCTTCAGGGGTTTATTGGCCTCGGTCTTTTAGACTACTCAAAGATTTCAAATGAAGATGCAACTTCAGGTATCGGCTTTGATAAATTTACAGCAACTATTACTGGAAAGCGTGAAGCCTTCGCTGCAAAAATCAAGCTTAACCTAGACCTCTCAGATGACGCCATAAATGGAGATAAGTTTTACCTTTTTGATGAAGTAAATGTTGCTTACAACTACGAAGATATGCTCTATGTAACAGTTGGTAAAGGCCTTCTACCTTTCCAGAGCTTTCACTATGGAGCAGTAAGACCTTACTCTGTTGATGGAGGGTCACTTTACGACCATACAAATTTTAGGCCAGCTCATTTTAGAAATGATGACCCTGCACTTTTAACTTCTGTAAAGTTTGTCCCAGAAGATCTCAACCTTACATATGAACTGACATTCTTTGGTAGAGAGCACGATGTCAATATTGACCGCGATTATGAATCTAACGATAAAACATTTAAAATTGAGAATCAACGTGGCCTAACAGAAAAGCTAACGTGGACACCATCTGAGAATTATAAATTCGTTGCTTCTGGTTATTGGCATAAAATGGATGCAGCTCCATCTGCAAGCTATGCTGGCCACTTGTACCATGAGTATAAGGGAGAAGAATGGAACATTTGGACAGGTTACCTCTACGGCCAATACTATGCCCATGATGAATCCAATGATGCTCAAAAAAATGACTACCATGTAGCGGAGTCTCAGGAACATATTGGTCAAGTTGGCGCAGAGTATGACTTCACAGAACTAGTTAACCTTTATACTAACCTTGAGTACTACTACAC
>JAGLCH010000237.1 GCA_023146355.1 Bacteriovoracaceae bacterium
GTTGTTGATGCATCTGAGAAGGCAGAACAATTATTAGATGGATTTGAAAGATACGAGAATTCCAATGATCGAGTTAGGAATGAGTATCTTGGACAATCAATGCTTGTTCAATCAATTGCAGAACCTGGATCTGCTCTTGTCGACCCACAACTTCAAGCTTTTATTAAAGGTGTGAAAATTGAGTACTCTCTTGGAGAAACCGAGATGCCAAAGCGTCTTGAGCTTGAAGAGTTAAATGATAATCTCGATGAAAAGATCGTAACTGGCGATACTATGAGTAAAGTTTCAATTGACCTCACTAAGCTTTATAAGCTCAATCGGAATGGGTCATATTCAAGCCTTAGTCTTGAATTTAGACCGACGATTGGTAGGGCCGGAAGAGCTACACTATTTGTTATTTCTTCTATCGCTGGTGAAGACCTAATGTTCAATAGAGTGCTTCAGCACGCAGCAAGTTTGGCGCAAAAGTCTGAAGTTGTAGGGAATGCAAAAGCAACAGGTGTTGTTTTAAAAGCAGTAGATACTGTACCTCAGTTCTTTGCATACATGGGCGAGGTCCTTGCTAGGACAATTAAACATGGAAAAGATATAGATAAACTCGGTAAAATTGGAACTGTCTGGAATGGGTCAAAGATGGCACTAGTGCAGGGGCTTAAAATTGCTAATGCACCAAAGATTGCTTATGCAAAGCTTGCAGAGTCACCAGTAATGCAAACTATTTTAGATAAAACAGTAAGAACAAAATTTGTAAAAAGTGGCAAACTATTTAACTCTCTCATTGCGATTGGACTTATTGCTGAAGTTACGACAGGAATAATTGAAATGAATAATGCTAAAGAAAAAGATGGAACGTGTGGGGATGACTGTGGCGACGCTCGTGATGAAATGCTTTCAAGAGCTGGTGCTCAGCTTGTATATCTTGTTCCATATGTTGGCGCCGCAGCAATGACAGTTGACTTTCTTCACTATGCAATGGGACTCCCAATTGAAACTGCGGATGTATTTCGTGGAGCAAGATATCTTGGGGGGTCAATTGGACTTTGGTTAGCAGGATATAACCAGACTACTTATAAGCTGCTCGAGCTCGAGCACGAGTACAAGGTACCTAGACACGAAGTAAATGTTGTTAAGCACGCATACTACTTAGAGTCTGTGTCTGATGCAGTGGAGGCGAAGCAAAAAGTAATGAATGAAATTCAAGATGCTGCTCTTAAAAATCTTGTTGTTCTTTACCGTGCACACAGAAGCTTTGGGCAAAAACAAAATTATGACTTTGGTAAACGAATTGCTGATTACAGAGAACACTTTGAGACTCAAAATATTCAAAGAGGGCACTGGGCAATCAAGAAAATTGATGATCAGATTGTAGGGCTACGTTTAAAAGAAAAGGAAAACGAGCAGGAAAATAGCACACTCTCTGAAGAACTTGATATCGCTAACTAAGAGCAAATACATATTCGTTATTTTATAAGGGGCCTCAACTTTGGGGCCCCTTATCATTTGCATAATTTAGAGCAAACGGGTTAGAATATAAGAATCTAATATAGCATTGAGGGACTAATGCGTAGGCCATACTTATTACTACTCTTTTCTTTATTTCTTACTACCACTTCATTCGCGCAGTATCCTCAACACTGGTGGAAATATGTTGATCCCTCCACTGCAAAAAAATGGGAAGTACTTCCGCAAGATGCTGGCCCAGAAGAAGTTGTTCTCTCCAAGCGTAATGAGTTGGGGCTTTTATCCAATTTTGCCCATACCCCATTTGAATTCAGAGGAAGGCACTACGAGTCGATGGAGGGGCTGTGGCAGTCCTTAAAATATCCTGAAGGTGAAAATGACTATAGGTTGCGAGTGGACTGGGCCTATAATCGTGAAGTTGTTCAGAATATGGTTGGTTATACTGCTAAAAAAGCTGGAAGTCATGCTAACTATAATATGGATGAGCTTGAAATAAGTTGGGTTACTCTTAATAAGGAAAAATACTATCCCAATACATGGGGGAAGGGCGATCACTACTACCTTATAAAAAGTGCCATCCGTGCTAAAGTTCAGCAAAATCCAAAGGTCAAAAGTATACTTAAAGCGACTGGAAACCTCTATCTTATTCCAGATCATCATATTAAGTGGTATCTGCCGGCCGCCTGGAGCTATCACAAAATTTATATGGAAATTAGACGAGAGCTATTCTATTAGTTTGATTTTTTATACATTTCTAATGTTTTTTGAATTGTGGCCCAATACCTTTCTTTAATACTCAACTTTCCTTCTGCTTTCACCGATAAATTCTTTGAGCTAATTTAATATTAATTGGGGAGTTGTATGAAGAATTTTATGGCACTTTTACTTATTCTGGCAGTCGTTGCTAGTTGTAGTAAATCAAATCCACAGTACTTTGTTGCAGGTGATGAAAATCAAAAGCGTGAGATAGCCAGTGAAGTGGTTGATCAAGGGTGTGTTGAATTAATCTCTAAAGTAGGTTTTCCCACTACTGAGGAATTGAATGCCGCTAAGACTTTCAGGGCAACAGCGGAGCACGAGAAATTACTAGACCGTGTGTACGGTTACGTGGATCCCCTAACGGGGCACGAAGTTCGTAGTATTGAAACGATGAAAAAAGATTGGAGGAAATATGAGCCAAAGATCTATTGGAAGATGTGGCGTGAAGATGCCCACTATCGTCGCTTTATTAATGTCCATAGTGTTGCTAGGGCAGAGGGGATTACTCATCCCGTTGAGATGTATGGCGCCAATGTTTATAAAGCGTGGAAAAAAGCGGACGACTATCTTACAAGAATTCCAAAAGGTGAATTTAAACTTGACCGTGATATAATCAAAGAAGTTAACCGCATCACTACCGTACCTCTTTATGCTGGCTCAGTTAAGAGTAAAATCTTTCCCGATGGATATGTTGCCAAGGCCGGAACATTTAAAAAGAGAACAAACTACGCTGATGCGGGAATAAAAACATCTGCACTTTCAGAAGATGTTTATCAGAACCTGATCAACAATAAGAACTTAAGTGGATTCGTTGAGATGCCCTGGTCTAAAGAGGGTAAACGTGTTGGGATGATCAAGTATGCTGGTGGCGATGAGATGCTTAGCAAGCTAGATGAACTATTAACTTGGCTCGAGAAGAGCAAAAAAAGTATAGATCCTATTGAACTTGCAGCTCGTTTTCAATACCGTTTTGTCTCTATCCATCCACTTATGGATGGTAATGGAAGAACATCGAGACTCTTAATGGATCGTATTTTGATGGAGTTTGATCTTCCACCACCAATTATAAAAAACATGGATGATGATATCTATTACTCTGAGGATGCTTGGGTAGCAAAGGTTTATAAGGGAGTGGAGAGAGCGCTCATTTATGCCAAGGATGCTCTAGATAACAGATCAACTACAAAAACTCTTGGGGATGCCCCAGCAGTATTTGATCTTAATATGAAAGATACCCCTTTTAATCGCTTAGATGATCTACAGCTACCAGAAGAACTTATCAAATATAAAAAAATGGTTAATACAGAGCTGTTCCCTAAAGGAAATAGTGAAATCACTATGGGTGGTGAGCGATTTATTATGATGGCCGATGGCTTTTTCTATAATCATAGAGGAGTGCCATACGCAGTCCATGACGGGGAGCTTTACCCCATTGCTGAAAAAACCTATATGCTCTATGAAGAGATGGGGGCGTATAATGCAAAGCTAGAATTAAGGCGGGCCATCAACCCCGAGCATGAGGCGATGTACATTGAGCACCTTAAAGTTATCAAAGGGCTTAAGGAGGGAAGTGTAAGGCCAGGTGATTTTAAGCTTCGCGCCTATGACGAAATTAAGGCCGCAAATAATGCCGGTGAGATTCACCTTTTTCCATGGCAAAAAGGCCTCTTTAAACATGCTATAAATATTAATACAGATAATGCCTTTGCAGTACTTTCAACAACTCGTGGTGGCATTACTAATTTTGAGCGAAATTTTGTAAAGGGGCATAAGCTGTCACCTGGACTAATTCTTGCGCAGTATGAATGGATGGATCTAAAGTTTTGGGAGTATCTCGCTTTTGCTAAGAAGCACTCACCAGATATGCTTGATGATATTAATAAAAGCCGTAGAAAGCTGCATGAGGCCGGAAGAGAGCTTCTGGGTAGCTATCTAACCGACCGATCAAATCTTTCTAGTGATGCTCAAAAGGTATATTCTTACAACCCTAAGGTGAGACTTTGGGATATGTACTTTGCTAAGTCAAAGCTTAGTGAGCCAGATTTTGACAGTGCTTCAAGAAAATTCAATGATAAATATCAATATATAATCCGCTCTGACTATCAGCTACCGCGTTATGTTGGTTTTCTTCACCAGGGGTCTCTTAAATCAACTGTGAAAAGTATGGGTGGAGAGAAGCTTGTTAAGTATTTTAATGAGCTGGCAAAAGAGTGGTCACAAATTAAGATCAACCATATGAAGAATATTGGAAAGTCTTACAGAGGAAAGCGGGCCCTTACTCGTGAAAGCCTTTATGAGGCACTAACGCCAGAACTAAAGTCAAAACACAAACTGATCTATGGCCTTTTTGGTAAAAAAATCGATAAATTTGATTATATGCAAGCAAAGGTGATTTCCGCTCTTGATTCAAAGTACACCCACCGTGGTGCCGCTGAGGAGTTCGAGCGGATCTATGTTTCACATGTTCTTCACATGACTGACTATACAACAAATCAAATGGGTACTAGTTGGTCTCTTAATCCTGATCTCTATATTAATAATGCTGGAAAAATTCCTTTCGTTCAAAAGGGCTTTGAGACAAATATGTATATTGCTAAAGTTAAAAAGACTGAAGTATCGAGAAACTTTTCTTCGAAGTACTTTCGTCAATATGAAGTTATCGCTAATGGTGACCTTGTGAAGCCTTGGAATATTAAATCCCATATCACCGGAACAGAATTAATGGATTGGAAAACTGAAAATATTGATCCTGCGATTATGAAAGAAGTAACAACATTATTAAAGAACTCATCAATTCAACCGCCAAAATCTGGCGATGTTGTACAGTAGGTAGAGGAAAGAATATGAAAAAAATACTACTCATACTAGTGTTAGCTGTTCTAGTAATGGCAAATGCCACAGCAGCTACTGTTATGGACTCATTATTCTCAAAGGGGATGCGCGGGCTAGATAGTCTTTTAACTAAGCACTCTCTTGATGGAGTAAATGGAACTAAGATTAAGAGTTCAATCTTGGCCTCGTTGGAAGGTCTCTCTAAAGCGGATGGGCCTAGATTGAGTCAGGAGCAACTAAGTCAGCTTCTTAATGTGAAATTTAACTCTGACCGTGAGGCAATTAGGCTTAAGGCACTACTTGTAAAAAATGTTGATGAGTTAAATTCGAGGGAAATTGGTGAGATCGTTAATGGGCTTACATATTTGGCAAGCAGCAAAGGTGCAAGTAAAGCTAAGCTTTTGACTTGTGACCTGTGCGCTGGAGATGCACTTTCTGCCATTGGAGTAAAAGTAATTGCTAGAACTCCCGAGCTTGGTACAACTGCTGCAAAACTAGTTAAGGCCATCCCCTCAAATGATAGGACACTTTCTCGATTGCTTAAAAAGAAATTTAGAACACTTAAACTTGGTGATTTTGTATCACAATCTGCAGGTAAGCTTCAAAAGAAGAATAAGCGCTCACTTGCTATATTTTTGGGATACCTTGAAAAAGGTACGATTGAGGAAAAAAATCTAGCGAGGTCAATTGTTGACTTCAGTAAGGACAGCGCTGGAAGTCCTAGGCTCCTCGAGAACAATAAGTTGTGGTCGATCTTTGATTATATTCCAGAAAAAAGTATGGGGGAAGATAAGCGTAAACACTTTGTTACTCAGTTTGGCTCACTATTAGATGAAATTGCATCTGAGAAACCAATCGATGGTTCGAGAAATGCCAATCTAAAAAACTTTCTAGAGAGGAGAGTTAAGGAAGAACCATCTTTGAAAAAATATTTAAATGAGTTTAAAACCCGTTCTCTCCCTTGTTGGGGAATATAGCAATTTATGAAAAGGGCAGTACTTCTTCTTCTTTTTATTGCCCTTTATCCGCTTTATGCAAGCGGCGGAGAGTCAACTTGTATTGAGGAAACTGGACTTGATGTCGTTGTGCTGGACCGACCTCTATTTGACCTCATTGGTATAACATCAAAAATCACAACGCAGAATCTTAACAATGAAGGGCTAGAAAGGTTGTTGGATTTTATCGAACTTTCATCAGCTCTCATCGAGAGAGGTTTTGTTTATGATTCTAAGGCAGCAGAGAATGCCTTATATAATTTTACTCAGGACTATAAGCGAATATCTAAAAACCATAAATTTACAGATGAAGAACTCCTTCAGTTCTTTTCTGAAACAGAAATTGCTCAGATTATTTCAAAAGGCATTGCCTCTTCCTTTATGACCGAACTTATTTTAACTACATTTACTGGGTCTCTTCACGTGTTTGAAGGAGAGGATAAAGCAGGTATTAGAGAATTAGCTGATCAATTGAGTAGTCCCGAGTACTTTAATATTTTTGTCAGTTCTAAAGAGGGAAAGCGTCTAATAGATGATGTGAAAAATAAGATACTTCTTCCATCTTTAACAAAGAGTAAAATTGAGGATGTTAGCGATCGCATCAATCGTGATATCGCACTGACCGTATTTACTGACGTTAAAGATTATGGAGTCTCCGAACGATTTACTGCTCTATACTATAGTGCTGAACTTGAGAAAAAAAATCACTCGTATCAAACAAAAATGATGATTCTCACAGGTGGGCTCACGTCTCGAGATGATTACGTGAGACCTATTGAGTATGACTGGAATAAATTAAGGCAGACTACATCAGGGCGAAGGGCAATAGAGCAATTTGGACGAAAAATTATTGCACAAGCTTTGGCCCAAAGTGAGATCAGCGATGAGGAAATTATTGAGACCAAGAAGAATTTGGATGAACTACTGAAAAAAGCAATGGATGAGGTGGATGATGTTTAAGCTTCTCCTACCTATTGTTAATTTATTATTTGTTATTGTGTGCGCCATTCAGATGCCTCTTTCTACTATTCCTACTAGGTTCCCCGCAAGTTGGGGGAGTGAGCTCAATATTGATGAACTTAAAGGGCAGATTGAAAATTACCGGGTTGTTATCAATGGTAGAGATATTCCTTGTGAGTCTGAAGATGAAGAAAATGTTATCGATCCATCTATTGATATTGATGAACTCATCTCCCCAAAAGTTCAGGCCTTAACGAGCATAAGTACTTCTACGAAAAGTACGGAAATAGTCAGTGCATGCGAAGAGCTAGGGTACCGCTTTGATCCTTTTGAATCAGAGCAGAAAGATGGGTGTTCTCCCAGTCGCGAGCGTGGCCTAATCGATATAATCGCAACTCAAACGATGCTAGATGAGAAGGCAGAAAAGAAAGATAAACTCTTTACCATTAAAGATAAGATGATTCGTTCACTTCATAAAAAGGGAACCTTTCTTTTGTCTGAGGTACATAAAGTATTAAAAGATGATCAGTACGATATTGATCTTCAAAGGGAGTTGCTTCAGTTATATCTTGGTGGCGTGGCCATATCTTTTCGAGATTTTATGGTGATCCGAAGAAGTTATCTTCCCCATGAATATGATGGGGAATATTTTATCAATTCACTTCTTCCTGAATTTCCAACAGATCTTATCCCTGCGGGGGACTCATACACAGATTTTACCATTGCTGGAAAAATATTACTGGGCCCTGATCCGCAGACTTCTCCCTGGAACTTTAAGCACATAAAAAAAATGTGGGGACACTCTACTGTTGCCTACGACTCTGTGGGAGTACTTAGTCGAGATATCGTGACTCTCCTGAAAGCGCCATCAAAAAAAAATTATATTCGGGCACTCAAGTGGATGAATCTTCAAATGATGTTAGGACAGATTCAACTCTATAGCTCTATTCATGGCGAGACTGAACCGGCCCTTATCCCTAGAAGTTGTCAAAATCATTTCAATGGAAAGCTTCCTGACGACCTTGATTTAGAAGTTAGAGAAGGGGAAGGGGATCGCATTATTGAAAATCTTCTTGTGAACGCAGGTTTGTCGCTTTCGGTAGATCCTAATGCCTCAGAGGATATCGCAGAGCGCTCTCAGAACTTCATAGAGTACTTTATTGATTCTGTTGATACTGATCCTATGGTCGATGGTTATTCGGGATTAATGCCCTTTGAAGAGTATAAAAATGCAGTGATTGGAGTTGAGCAGGCGAAGGGGAAGTTCTTCTTTGACCATGAGCTTGAGCCGGGAATAGATGATAGAACTGCTTTTGAAACTATTTTAAATATCAAGGGATATGAAGCTCTGGCCACTTTTAAAGATGAAGAGGACGGAAAGGTTATTTCATACAATGGACTTGAACTTTTTCAAAAAATACTTCAAAGGCCCAATGCCAATGAAGACCACATTATTAAAACACCAAATGGCCATGAGATTGAGGTCGATGCCACTTCTCAAAATCTTTCGAGTTATATGTTGGAAGAAATGCAGCGGCTAGGTGTATCGTACTATATGAAGGCCATTCCTGATGAAGTTAAAACTGTTCTAGGTAATACTATAGTCAAAATTGATCTACCTCGACTTTACGGGCCCGCTTCTTTAAGAAAATGGGGACTCCGTTTACTCGCAGATCTAAGTTATGACGCAAGTAAGTTAAAGCAAAGTGCTTTTTCAAAGCATCTAATATCTGCGTGTAAGGCCGAAGGGCAAAATGTTTCATTTTGTAATAAAGCAAGAGGTCGACGGAGTCGGCGAACTAATAATGAACAAGAAGTTGCTATAGCTTTGTCGAAATTCCTAAGTGATTTTCGTGATCAGGACCGCTTTATTCCGGAAAGTAGATTTTATGAAGAAGGGTTTAATCATTCATACCCTGTTTTCATATCTCTGTGGGAGCGGCTTAGAGATCATACAAATTTACTTCCTCAGGCGCGTCCTAATGAGTTTACTTTTCTAGTCGATCAGTTAGAGTCGGGGAATTCTTGGGCCCGATTGCGACTTGGATACCTTACTGCAATGAGTGAGCTAAAATCACAAGAACAAAAAACTACTCCCGCTCATAGGACAAACTCTGAACTCAGATGTGAGTATCGTAATCTGACTGTCAAAATAAGACGTTTGCGAAAGGCCGCTAGTATTTTGGGGATTGATAAGTCACTCAATCTCTTCCATGCAAATTCAATCCTTTCTAAAAAAGAGAAGATAAATTATTGGCAACAACATATTGGAAATACTAATATGGGGAATTCAGATCTCTTTCAAACGATCTTTGATCGCGGTGAAGACCTTTATGCTCGAATGGAGCACTTAAGTTATAAGACCTTTCTAACAAAAAAATCAGCATTAGAATACGCAGATAAAAACTTATTTGACATTAAGACTTCTGACTATACGGAGCTTCTAGATAAGGTTGGGCATTCTGATTTGGCAAGCTATGCTGGCTTTTTTAGTGAACTCTATAGTCATGAGGGAACGATTAAAGAGAAGGCAGAATTTTATAGTGATAATCTTCCCGATGAGTTTTCTGGTGATCCTGAATACGCTAAGCTTTCATTTCTCTTGATTGACAATAGCTATAAGCAGGTGCTTTATAGGGCCATGATTCGAGAGGCATCTAGAATTAAAAAAAAGAAGCTTGAGAAAAGATTAGATGAGTTTTGTCAGCTTGAACCTAGTGATTATAGAACTTTTAAGAAATTATTTTATGCCACAACAAAGGCCCAGAATCATGTCAATCAATTGGCAGGACTTCCTGGTGTTCCTGACAGTGTGATGACGCAGATAGAAGGGCTAAGTCCACAAGAGAGTCAAGACCTGTTGATCGGTCTTGGGCAAATGGGACTTATGATTACTACGTCTGTTCTGAGTGGAGCTTGTACTGTTGTGAGCGGTGGCCTGTGTGCCCCAATTGGTGTCGCTGTAACTGCGGCATCCTATGCTGTGCTTGCGTCACAGCTTGAAATTTTTAGAAGAGAATTTAATCGTAAGATTGAGGCGAATGAAGATGAGGCCTTTATTAAAGAGTACTCATCTATTGGCCTAACTGATCTTTCCAGCGTAGATAAAATGCACAAGTCATGGTTTTTTCCCATTTTTGAAGCAGTTAGCACTATTACTTTTGTAGGAACCGTGACTCGGGGAATGCAGGTGGGAACTAAGCTTGCCCGTGAATCGATAAAGGCCGCTGTCAAAAATACTAGTAAAGCTGAGTTTTCAAGAATTTCAAAAGCAGTGATACATAGGGGGGATACCTATCTAGCAGAGAGTGTTTTGAAGTATTCTTCCATAAAAAAAACTACGAGTGCGATGAAAAGGGCACTTAAAAAGCCTATGGAGGCGCTGGCACTTTTTAAAAGAGGAAAGCTTGGGCGTGATGCACTTATTAAAGCATTTACTCGTGCTGCTGATGATTTTGTTAGGCCTGTATCTAAAGAATTACTTGGTGGCACTGACTTTTCTCGTTCCGTAAAGGCCGTTAACCGGAGAACTGTTAATGTTGTGAGTACCTATTGGAATAATGATCCCGCGCAGTTTGCTAGGTTTCTTTCGAGTTATAATAATGAGATTTTCAAGGGGAAAAAGGCGCTAGCTGCAATTAAGGCGAAAAATGGCATTGCCTATAAAATTCCTGTTGTCGGTTGGGCCAAGACTAAAATTCAAACACTTCGGTATGATAATCTTGTGAAGTATTCAGATGATATTTTACGCATTCAAAACGAAGCAGCAAACTCTAGCGACCTAGGGAAATTGCTCTCTAATAATATGGATGAGCTTACGGATATCTTTACCAAAACAGGCTTTAGGAGACGAGAGATCCCTTACATGACCCTTTTACAAGGTGGCCCTCATCTTGGAGGAGTCAGTGGTGGAAAGAGGATCCCATTTATTTACGCCGGAGCAGATGGATTCATGATGAAGAAATTTTACTCGGCCAGAGGCGTTTTGGTATATGACTCGTATAAAGCGGCAGCAAAGACAAAACTAGGCATCCCTCTTGTTACAAATATTGCCGACACAACTGTTGAAGGACTTTCTGCTTTTCAAAGTTCACTCCGTTTAGCGATTGCTAAATCTCCAAATGATCAAAAATATTCAATGCTAAAAAAGTATGTGACCCTTGAGAAGCAAATGGTTAGTCAGATCTTTGATTATCTTCAGGAGACAGGGAGTGATAAGCTTAAGGCCTACTCCAAAAAAGAACTGCAAAGTATCATCTTTAAACCAACTACGACTATAGAGAAGGCCTTGGGGGAGACAATACTTAATCTGGTACCCACAGAAAAACTTTTCAAACTTAAGGACCTCTCTGATATCTCGTATAGAGCAGCAGAGGAATTATCCGTAGGGAAGGGCTCAACTATTGATCAATTTGAGGAGTTTTTAAGAGCTCTGAAGGTCATTTCTATTCAAAGAGAAATCATTCCTGTAGAGTATATGTAATATTTCTCTTATTTAATGCGTAGGCTAAATATGAATGAGCAAAAAACTGTTATTAGAGTTACTGCATGGGGGATGATTTCAAATCTTCTACTGGCGGGAATTAAATATTTTCTAGGTGTAGTCGGAGGATCAAGCGCCTTGATTGCAGATGCTATCCATAGTCTTTCCGATATCGTTTCTGATATGGCAATCATCCTTGGAGTCCGGTTTTGGACTCAGCCTGCAGATGAGGGACACCAGCATGGGCATAAAAAAGCAGAGCTTCTAGCATCTCTTTTTATTGGCGTTTTATTATTTTCTGTTGGTGCCGGAATTGTTTACGACTCCATTGTAGATATAAAAGAAGGGCACTCTGCACCTCCAAAAATGATCGCACTGATTGCTGCGGTTGCTTCTATTATTATAAAAGAACTCCTTTATCGTTGGACACTATGGGAAGCTAGAAGAATTCATTCAAGTGCTCTTATTGCAAATGCTTGGCACCATAGAAGTGATGCTATTAGCTCTATTCCTGTTGCCATTTCAATCATTGTATCAAGTTTATATCCTAGCTGGAGCTTTGTAGATCTTATTGGAGCAGTATTTGTAGCTGCATTTATTATTCAGGCCTCTTATCGTATTATAAAGGAGGCCCTTGATACCTTGCTCGATGCTTCAGCTCCTAAAGAGACTCTTGCTGCTATCAGGTCCGTTACAAAATCAGTAGATGAAGTAAAAGGGGTTCACAGTATGAGAACTCGCTATCTTGGAAGTTCATCTATTTCTGTGGATTTTCACTTAGAGGTAGATCCTAATATGTTGGTTAAAGATGCCGATGTGATTGCCCATAAAGTTGAAGATAAACTAATGGCGACTGTGGAAGGTGTGGTTGATGTAGTTATCCACGTTGATCCTCATAAAAGTAAATAACGCGGATTAGGCCGCGTTATTTATTAAAAGAATTGATTAGTCGTTAGTTCTATTTTTTCTGCTGAGGTATCGCAGGATGATATTTGTACCTTTACTCCCGTTATCCTTTTTATCTCTACTCTTCGAACAGACTTTAATTTTATTTTAACGGATCTACCTGGTATAAATGATGCTCTTTTTGTACCAATCAATCTATTTGAGTTTCTGTTGTTATTAATTGTAAATACTTCTACCGTACAGTTATTAAGAGGCGTAGTTTTATTTGAACTGATAGTTGCCGTTACATAAGAACGATCAGAGTGATTACTTTTGTTATTTGAATCCCTGAATTTCTTAAAACTTAAGCCAAAGTTACTGTCATGGGCAAAATATAATTTCGCTCTATAGTCCTCATTAATATTTAGATAGTAGCTCTCTTGTAGATGTTCCGGAAAGTCTTCGCCATCAAATGTAGTTTCTTTACTTACAAATTTCCTGAGTTTTGCTCCAATGGGGCCTCCTACAGAATTGATAAAGTCTTCTTGAGGTTCAGGCGCACTACCCAAAACATGGCTACCAAGGCTCTCCACAAACGATACAAACCTTCCTGATAGTTCACCCTGAGCATATCCATATAGGATCATACCAAATAGGTGGTACCAAGACCCATATTTGTCGCCCCTATCTTTGTAGAAGTTATTAATCGGCCTAAGACGAAGAATAGGCCCTAACTGTTCTCTATTTTTAGACTTCCAGTGGTACGCTAAAAGGTTTTCAATTGTAAGTAATGTCTTGTAGACATCACCATTATTTATCCTGTAGCTCTCTCTGAAAAGATGTGAGGGGGTAATACTATTATGGGGGCGACTTAGCATCCAGTTTGCCAATGTCTCTTCCATATCAGTTCTCATGTAATGAAATGTCCTTCCTAGTGCAAGGGAGGTAAGTAACTTTGAAAAACTAAATACTGGAAAAAAGTGGTCAAGATTTTTAGATTTAAAATTATTACTCCATTTGTGAAATTCGCCTCTCGTAGGTTCAATTCCATTTTCCATAAGTTCAACTCGCATGACTTGCAAAAGTGATTTCGCAAACTCATCTTTTTTAATCGGGTTAACATTGCCCTCAATTGTGGCAATAGAATTAAGATACGTTGCGTATTCTTTTTCTTTTGATTGTTTATTCTTCGAAGAATCATCTCTTAAACTAAATATGAAGTTTGGGTCAAAATGGATTTGTTCTGTCTTATAATTTTCTTCATAATCCATTAGACGAAACTGATATATTGCACTTTCCTTTTTGCTATTAGCGTTCGATGCGTCATTTTGCTTACTAAATTTACTTCCAATCGTTGCGTAAAAAATGGAGTTTGAAGCGCTCTGGACTCTCGCATACAAGGCGTAATCTCCCTGCTCATCTTCAAGCTGATAGCTTAGTTGACGGTAGTTTTTATTGTACTCAACATCTCTATTTATATCTGCAAGGACATGAGAGGAACTAAGAAACAGTAAGGTGAAAAGTACTAGTTTCATTTTTCCTTCATCACCATATGAGTTCTTTTCAAGCAGTCTTTAAGTTGATTACTTAATATCTTATATATATTCACAAAAGGAATTGAGTTGATCTTTTTTAGTTCGTTCTTTCTTGCACTTATGATTGAATAGCTCACAAAAAGTGTTTGGGTACCATAGGGGATAAGCATGTTAATAGATATTGATCTATTAAAAATACGTGTAAAGTTACTCTGAGTTAGAAGCTGATATTTTGCGGCCTCAGGTAAGGTTTCATCTAGCTCAATTGCAGCATCGATATAATGATCAAAGCGATCTGAGGTCATAATATTATCATCTTTATAATCTAACATTAAATCAAAGCTCATTGGAATTCCCATTTCACTGACTTTAACTCTCACTTTTTTATCGCTTAAACTAGTGACACTCTTTGCATCAAATATTGTATCAATGCTTTTTTTATTAAGAAAAAACTGCTGGTTAAAATCGGTAATAGGTCTGTCTACTATAAAGGCACCCTTGATAAATCCCATCTCTGCTTCATTATTACTTGATAGGTCTTCAATATCTAGACTTGAAAAATCTGTCCCTCTAAATTCCTCTACAGGGAAAAATTTAATTGCCATCTCTATCTGTCCATTCTTTAGTTTCTCGGGATTGATTTCAAAATTTGAGTCATCAATCATTTTAATATTTGCAGCAGTTGCAACATTAATCATTAGTAATGAAATTAAAAAGAAGTTGAGTTGTTTCATGATGACTCTCCCAAGTTGCTCGCGGTATTTTCTGAAATAAAATTTATCAAGTTTACTAATGCAAGTAAGAGACCAGTTTTTCTAAATTATTTTAGTAGTTTATGAGGATGAAAGTGTCCAGACTTTGTACACTTGTAAAAAAAAATAAAAAAGGGCCCTTGTGATATGGGCCCGATATTGGATATTTTATGATTTCCTAGGCCGAAAGTGTCGCAACCACAATTGATAGAAACTTTGCTTCATGGGAGTCTGCCCTTGAAGTTAGAACGATTGGTGCTGATGCTCCAAGTACGCATGCTCCGGCCTTTGCCTTCACGAGTGTGGCGAGAGTTTTGTAGAGGTAGTTTCCTGATTCAATGTCATTACAGAGAATAATGTCTGCTTTACCAGCAACGGGAGAAACAATTTTTTTGATTCTTGCAGATTCCTCACAAATTGCATTGTCTAGACCAAAAGGGCCATCAACAATACAGCCAGTAATCTGGTTTCGGTCACTCATTTTTGCCAGGAGAGCAGCATCCACAGTCGCTGGCATCGCCTTAGCATTAACTTTTTCTACTGCTGCAACACATGCCACAAGCGGTGTTTCAATCCCCAGTGCCTTAGCAAAGCTTACAGAGTTATTAATGATTTTAACTTTATCATCTAGAGTAGGAGCAACATTGATCGCAGCATCGGTAACAAGAAGTAGCTTTGAGTAGTTTGGTGCTTCAAAAGCTGCCACGTGTGAGATTAGGCCACCTTTATTGAGTCCTGTTTCTTTATTTAAAACGGCCCTCATAAACTTTGACGTATCTATTAGGCCTTTCATAATTACTTGTGCCTTATTCTCTCTAACAAGGGCACAACAAAGCGTTGCTGCTTTTACCATATCTGGTTCGTTGATCACTTCGAAATCAGTTATGTCTATTTTTTTTTCTTCTGCAAGGCCTCTAATTTCTTTTTCATCACCTGTGAGAATTGCATCTGCTAGGCCTTGATCTTTAGCTTCGCGAATTGCTGCAAGAACTTCTACGTCATTTGCACAGACAATTGCTATTTTCTTGGCCGGTAGGCTTTTTACTAATTCTTTCACTTCATCAAAATTCGTTGCCATTGTTTCTCCAAAATAAGTTGTGATGGGGTAAATCAATATAAAAGTAGGCCTAAAATTAGGAGATATCAAGCTTTTGGATGACAACTTAGGTAGCTTTTCCTAGAATTTAGCTATTAGGAGATACTATGAACATTATAAACTTGTCCCCCAAGGGACGTTGGACCATTTTTTACTACACGTTTGCCCTTTTAGTGCTTACCTGTGTCAGGTTGTGGCTCTATATCCAGAATTTCTCCTACTTCTCAGATCTGGGAATTCTTAATACATTACTCGCTTTTTTCGACGGTATTCGTTTCGATTTTTCCACACTTTTAATTTATACGGGACTTCCTTCTATCTTATTGGCCTTTCCTATTTTTAAAAGGATTTGGTACTACCCCTTGGCATTCATTAATATTTTGATGTTTGTGGGACTTCTCTTTTTACTTTCTAGCGACCTTGCTTTTTTTAGTGAGTCTCAGTATCACATCGGCAATCATCTTTTAATTGTTGGCAGTGACTTGAGCTTTATTATTGAAACAGCACTTACTCATTATCTTCATTTCATGTTTCTCATCTCTGTTATAGGTGTCTATATGTTTAGACGGATGATTCGCATTTGGGGAGAGGGGGACAATTTCTTAAGGCCTCGCTGGTATACATTTTTTCCAAAGTTTCTTATCCTTGCGACCATTATCTTTTTTGGAGTAAATGGAAAAATAAGCAAAAAAATGGACCGTATGATCAGCACTTCAGATGCCTTTTCTGCAGGATCTATTGAGTATGGAAACCTCGTTCTTAATGGGGGGTTCACAACTTTTCAGGTAGTGAAAGAGAAGAGGTGGAAAAACAAAACTGTTCACCTTGATCAGCAACTTGCAAGGGATCTTGTGAAAAAAGTTCTTTCTCGGCCAGGAACAGAATTTGTTGATCCACTATATCCTATGCTTCGCAAGCAGACGGAGTTTTTAAATTATTTTCCAAAAGAGAAGAAGATAAATGTGATGATGATTCTCCTTGAAAGTTGGAGCTCTGAGTATATTGATTTCTTTTCAGGTAAAAGCACAGGAGACACTCCTAATTTCGATAAAATTGCGAGTGGTGGGGTAAGCTTCACCAATTTTTACCCCAACGGGACAATGAGTCTCTATGGAATATCCTCTATTTTAACATCTCTTCCACCTAGTCCAAGAGTTCCAGCACTGGGAAAAGGTTTGGAGGTTTATAATCTCATGAGGCCTGGCTCAATTTTTAAAAAACGTGGTTATTATACGTTTGCAGCACAGTCGTCGATTAGAGTTTCCTTTCGCTTTAATACAATTGCAAAGTATCTTGGGTTTTCTGATTATTATGGCAAAGAAGATTACCCTCGAAAGCACGATATGGAGAGCCCTTCCAATGGTTGGGATGATGAGATGTATGACTACCTTCTGGGGAAATATGAGAAAATGACAACTCCTTTTTTCAGTTTTGTATTCACTGGAACCACTCATATTCCATATCTCGTTCCAGAAAAGAAGTATGAGAAATACCCTCATAATCCAAAAACGATGGATGGATTTCACAACACTCTAACCTTCGCAGATTCCAAGCTTGGTGAGTATATGGACTCTCTTAAGAAATTTTCATGGTATGACGACACACTCTTCGTTTTTGTTGCTGATCACACCCTGCATCGTGCAACATATGGCAAAGTAGCAAAAATTCCACTAGTCCTTTATTCTCCCAAATATTTGATGCCTCAAAAACTCAATACCCTCGGCTCACAAGTCGATATCATTCCAACTCTTTTTCATATGCTTCATGTGGATACTCCATATTCTGGTATCGGAAAATCACTTTTTGGCGAGAGAATAAATCCAGTTGTGATGTCAGAGCGATCAAGGCGTGTAGGTCTTCTGTCGGCTGATGGCGTGATGGAACACGATATTGTTAAGAGGATATCAAATAGCGTTTCTGAGGATAAGTCTGAGTCCTATGAGCAGATTTTATTGGCGCTAGAACAGATTATATGGAGTTCAGTTGAGGCGAATAGGGTTCACCGTTAGTGAACCCCAATAACTGCTGAGCTGTGTGCGGGAACCAGTATTTTTCCAGGCCTAATAATAACCTCTGTCTGCTCGATGGGTGTAACTCCGGCACTTATCCCATCCACTAAAATATCGGTGTTTTTCGCTGATACATCGGCCACAATAAGTAGCTGATCTTTCCCCGCATTGTGAATTACAATTAATTTTTTATATTTTGATTTTCCCTCAAGTTTTGTATCTAAGGAGTAGGCCACAAACTGATTGTACGTAAAATCAACTTCTCCTGCTATATGATTGACAACCTTGAGATTAAAAAGTGCTGTAAGAGTGTTTTTATCTACTGCACTTGGCCTTAGTGAGTTATTGCCTGTACCTGTATAGGCGCCTGGAACTGATTTCCATTCGCCTGGCCTATTGACCAGTTTAAATTCTAGTGAGGATGGACTTGACCAGTCTTTTAGAGAAAACCTTGAAATCTGCTCACGATTAAAAGTTATCTCCCCTTTGCCTTCATCATCAAACTCAACTTTATACTCATTTTGAGCAGGGTTTTTGTTATTACCACTCCATATTTCTCCGGCAAAGTAATAGCTTTTATTTTTCGGCCCACCGATAAACTTGAGAGTGATCTCGCTTGCCTCTGAAAAATTATTAATTCCTGTATGGCGCATATTTGACTTTGGGGGAGCATGTTCACCTAAAAACTTAAGTCCTTTTCTTATTTTAGTTGCAGAATCATACCTTAAGGACCGTTCGCTTTTTCTAAGTTCAATTAGTCCTTTTACATAATTTTTTACACCTTTAAAATTTTTCTCATTTGACCAGTTTATTTGATTGGTGAAGTCACTAGACCTATAACTATTTGCGTGAAAAGGACCTTTCTCATTTTTTCCTGTGAATGGTCTTGCATGGTCTGGATCTTTTGGAGTTCCTAACTTACTTCTACCAATCTCGTCTCCTGCATGGAGCACAACTTTTCCCTGTGAGGTTAGTAGCATGGCGTAACCTTGCTTTAGCCTCGCTTTTCTTTCTGAGATCGATCCCCGCATATCCCTGTTAATCTTATCCCAGAGTGTCGCTCCATCATGAATAGAAAGATAGTTAATGGTGTTGTAAGGTGCACTGGCGTGATTGTGAAAGGTGTCCTCAGACATGACAACTCCTTCACTTGGAAAATTCTTAATGCTGCCAACTATTCCAGAATGAACCTTTGGAAGAAGGGCCGATTCTCCTAGGATAAATCCTGGTCCTTCATCTCCTGAAATAAATGAGTCACGTGTGACATCATTAAATGCTCCTACAATTGCTTTTGTTGGCAGTTGGGATTTTGTTGGTGCCTCACTAAGTGGTAAGTCTGTGAACTCCCAGGCCTCTCCATACAAAATGACATCACTTCCCAGTCTCTCTCGTATTGCAACCATGGTATCAATATCTATGAAGCTCATTAGGTCAAAGCGAAATCCATTGATATGATACTCTCGTTGAAAAAACTCAAGTGAGTCTATAATCATTCTTCGCGCCATATAGATTTTAGAATCAAAGGTGTATCCGGCCCCAGACTTATCTGAAGGGATGCCATTTCCTTTTCTTCTTAAATAGCATCCAGGTGCAATTGCCTCAAATTGAATCCCATCGTTGAGATGGTTGTACACAACATCCATAATAACCCCAACACCAGACAGGTGCAGGTTCATCACCATCTCTTTTAGTTCCTTGATGCGAGCATGGGGGTCTGTAGGCTTTTTTGAAAACCATCCCTCTGGTGAGAAGTAGTGTTGAGGATCATAGCCCCAGTTGTAATTGATATGATCCTTGTTAAGGGATGCTGGCTGAAAACTCCTGTCGTATTCATTCACACTTAGGAAATTTTGGATAGGAAGTAGCTGTAGATGAGTTATTCCCAGGTCCTTAAGCTTAGGAATAATTGCCTTAACTCCACTATAAGTTCCCCTATCTTCCTCAGGCATCTGTAGAGACTTATCCATTGTTAGGTCACGTACGTGGGCCTCATATCCAATAAAACTCATACTTCCATTTTTCAAAAGTTCTCTATTTGATCGCTGTGACTTTTTAAACATGCGTGGAGTCGTAGATGATAGGTCTACTATTGCAGACTTTAATGTTTTATCTCGCCTAGAGTTAAAAGCGGCAGCTGACTTTGAGTAGGGGTCGTAGGCCTTAACGGTTTTACCAAAGGCCGTAACCTCGAGCTGATAGAAGTGTCCTAGTATTTCTTTGTTTGGGACCTTTTTGGGATCAAGAGTGACTTCCCATATTCCCTTCTTCTTTCTAAGCATTGGTGTTTTTAGAACTAGGGCGTTTTTATTTTTCTTATTAAATAATTTAAAAGTCAAAGCTGTGGCGGTGGGTGACCAAATCCTTAGGGTAAATATTCCTTTTCTGTTAAATGATGGCCCAAGCTTTCCCTTATAGTAGAAGTACTTGTTGAGTAGGTGTCTGCTAGGGTAAGCGAAGATTTTTTTATTTCCCTCCATCACATAGTAATTTTGTGAAAGGTCCAATTTCTCAGTATAAAGAGTAACCTTTTTTCCCTTAGGAAGTATCATTTTGACTTTTACAAGGCCTCCACGGTGATCGTAGATGGCGTAGCTTTCGGCCTTAGTCACAGTTATATTGTCATCAAAATTCAGAACAATCTTTGTCCTCTCTTCAAGCCATACAAAGTTAAGTTTATTATTCAAGGTGTCTTCTCCCTTAAGTATATTTGTGCAAAGAATTAGAACTAGCAGTACGAGCTTTTTCACAGCGTCTCCCGAAATAGGTTTTAATTTATTATAGCACTTGAAATGTAGTCGTGATTAAATTTTAATGAGATTAACATCGATATATGTTGAGTGGGCAACTTTGAGAGTAAATTCCACTAGCCTTGTCCTGTACCCTGGAACACTGAGGTGAAGACACAGGTCATATTCATCACCACCTGTTTCGATATCTCCAAAGTACTGGTACCTGTAGTGGTTACCATATTTTGTAGAATGTTTTTTATGTTGCGGCCATCCTGTTATTGGTAGCCCAAGGGAAAGCTCACTTCTTTTAATTTCAGTTCCATCTATAAGTTTAAATTTAAGACTGATCTGTGATTGCTTGATCTCTTCTTCGCTAATTCTTATATTTAGATCTAAAGAGCAGAGTGTGAGGCCTTTGGTGATATCACTATCTGCCTCTGGAAATTCTTGTCCGAAAAGGTGTGCTGCAATAAATTTAAACGATGGGTGGCCGCAGTCTTTATTGCCGCTACAGCCCTTTGGTATTTGAATTACCCCGGGTAGTTTATCGAAGTTTGGAGTTATAGTGTGGTGGACAGCATTCACAATTATGTAAGGGGATAGCTCGGTTCGAGATAGTTGATCGAGTGTGGTTTTATTTCCGTCGGAATAATCAGTTAGAAGTGATCGCTGATAAAGAAAATCTGCACGAGCACATGGGAGGGCAACAGCATTATCTCCCTCTAGTATGCCCGGTTCACCTATGACGTAATTAAGTCCACCTAAGAACTTTGAGTAGGCGGCAATATTCAGTGGTCTTATTTTACTGTGGATGCTGGACCTAAAAATTTCTAGTTCTGGTGCAATGAAGAACTCTCTAAATTTAAAAATTGAGTCACTGGAAAATGCCATCTCTTGTAATTCTTTCTTTCCTGCAGGGATGGGAAATTTCTTTCCGGTAAAATCCCATCCTTTACGTATCTCACTCCAGATCTCTGCAATCTTAGAGCCCCAAAATGGAACGGCAATGGCAATAAAGGCATCGACATGGTTCAGATACGATCTGTTTTCACGAAGTGTTTCCCACAGCCAAAGGGTTCCCACTAGGCCACCCTGAGAGTGCATAACAAGAGAAATCTTATCTGTATCTTTTAATGGAGTTTTGCAAAAATAGTCGTCAAGATAGGTATTGAGATCTTTTGAAAAGTCAGTCGTAGACTTATTGTCGCTGCCTGTATCGTAATCAAAGAAGATTACGATGGGTTCAATATGGGGAGTGTATTTTGTTGAGTAGGTTGTAATGGCATTTTCAAAATCTCCAAAGATATCCCTGTCGCCACCAATACCGTGGAGACAGATGATATAAAGGCGCTCTTTTTTATAATCACTCACGCTTTAAACCTTAATTCTTCAGTAAAGACCAAAGAAAAGAACTAATGTTTTGTATACATATAGGTATATTTTTAAAATTCTAACTGATTATAACTTATAAAATGATTTAAAGAGATACATGAAAAAAAGGCCTCCCGATTGGAAGGCCTTCAATATGATATATGAATTATAGTAATTAATTTATGGCCTTAAGTATTGTAATCGCAACAGTATCAAAGTCTTCATCTTCAAGGTCAGGAACCATTCCCTGAACAACTTCAACTGTGCTTACAAGCCTATCAGTAGGTTCTCCCGTAGCAAAATACTCAAGAACATCGTCTTTTACAACTCTAAGCTCTGCTTCTTCCACTCCAGCTGACGAAAGGTCAGTGGTGGAAGAAAATGGTGAAATAGAAGCTATGATAGAAGTTCTTACTAAGTCTATAGTTGTGTAGATTGGAGAGCTACTCAGATCCTGGGTTATTTCTGCTTCCAGTGCCATTAATGGCATTGCTCCTGCTATAAGTGATAAAAGAGCGATAGTTTTAATAATTTTTTTCATTTGTATTCCCCTATTTCTTAATATTTGCAGAAAAATTAGTGATGATATAGTAATAACACAATGCGGCGAAAAAATTATCAACTATGAATATTCTACATATTTAGGGACGAGAGTCTTTGGCCTCCCCTTTGCACTATTAATCTATGAAATATAAATCTATATGATTTTGCTTACTTAGTGCCTATCTAGTGTCTAAACATTAGACAGGTGTCAGGGGGATGGATGAAAAAATTATTGCTACTTCTCACAATAGTCTCGCTAAACAGTTGGGCCACAATCGGTGCCACAAGTGAGAGTGGTCTTTATGAGCTTAATTATGATTCATTACCTCATTCTATTGCTCTTGAAGTGATGGCATTTACAGCTGGTGTTGAGGAAATACTACCTCCATCATTAAAAAACGCATTTGCAAGTAAGATCACAATTGAATTTGTTGAAGCTAGTGAAATTTCAGATACTAGCAGCGTGGACGGCGTGATTATGGGTGGAGTAAAGAAAGAGAGCTTCTTTCAGTCACGTAAAGATATTAGAAAAATCTACCTTAATAATGTTTTACTTGAGCAAATTGTCGATGCTCATCAAAATGGTGATGTAAGCATTGCAACTCAAGCGCGACGAGTGCTTATCCATGAAACAACTCACCTTTTTGATTATCAAAGAAAGCTTTTAGGTTCAGAGAAAGAGTTTGAGCAAATGTGTATGAATGGACCTCACATAAAAAAAAGAAAGTTCGGTGCAAATACAAAAAGAGATCAATGGGAGTCTGTTCCCAAAGATATGGTCTGTCGTTCATTTGTTAAGAGTAAGAGAAGTATTTCAGAGTCACCACTTTTTCTCGGGCTTTCGGGGTGGAATCTTAACGGAATAATATTTAAAACTCGTACTCAACTCAATCACGATAATACGAGAAGCCCAGATCCTTATGAGTATAAGAGTCCAAGTGAGTATCTCGCAGTTAATATGGAATTCTTTTTAACTGATGAAGAATTTCAATGTCGTAGACCAACACTTAATAAGTACCTCACAGATGTATTTGGTTTCAGTCCATTTGATAGCGAAAGCTGTGAGGTAAATACAAAAATTATGCCGACAGGTTCTGCATTTAAAGGGAAGCGTCAGCAGCTCATTGATATTGATCCAAAGAGAATTTATCAGATCCATTATCTCTTTGCCAGTGAGGGAGAGCAGATTATGAGTAAGTGGGGGCATGCAATGTTTAGACTTGTAATGTGTCGTCCTGGTCGAGAGGTTGGGCCTAAGTGTCTTAATGATGTTGCTCATGATGTTGTACTGAGTTTTCGTGCAAATATTAATGATGGAAATATTGATTATATAAAAGGATTGAGCGGTGGCTATGACTCTCAAATATTTGTCTTATCAATGAAAGAAGTTATCGATGAGTATGTAAAGGGTGAATTTCGAGACCTTCTCTCTATTCCTCTTAACTATAGTGATGATCAAAAAAAATATTTTATTATGAGTACACTTGAGCAGTACTGGAATTACCTTGGGGCCTATTATTTTTTCACAAATAACTGTGCTACAGAGGCAATGAAGCTAGTGCGTATTGCAAATTCTAAGGATTACACATTTCAAAATAAAAATATCTTTACACCTCTTGGTCTTATGGAACTTTTAGAAGAGAGTGGAATATCAGATATGAGTGTTTTTGCTGATCGAAAACAGGCAATCAAAAAAGGTTTTTTATATCCTGGGTATGATGAAACATTGAAGCGTTCTTTTGTCGAACTTAAGGAAGCACTCAATCTGACCCAGAGGGATTTTAAAGAGTACGTACAAGGAACTAAGGCACTTTCTAGGCGTGCGCACATAATTGAAGTGATTGAGCTTTATGATGGGAAAGAGCTTCGAAAAATGCTTGCTATGATGGCCCAAATTGAAGACTTTGTAATGATTTTGCAGGAGAAATCGTTTCTATCAAGTGTAATGAAACTCATGGGAGATCAGACGGAAAAGGATAACTATTTCACGGACATTCAAGATCAGGTGAACCTCTACATGGAAGTTAAAAAGAGCATTGCTGCAGGTACTTTAGTCGAAGGTGGTTATGGGATTCCTGTAGATCGTGAAATCATTAAAGTAAATGAGGCAGATCTAGAGGACAAATTCACTCTGCTTGAAAGCATTTCAGACGAACTTAAAGAATGGGCAAATGCAAGCTTCCCATCGATTATCTTTGAGGTCACCCAGAATGCTGAAAATCGTCAGATCATTATGGATGCCCTCTATGAATCTTTTTAATTATCTAATAAAAAGCATTTCAAAATATCGTGGGAGCTGCCAGGTTGTATCGGGAATAATCATTTCTAATGAGTCTGAGTAGTCCCTAATCTTTTCTGCAATTCCATTAAGCTCTTCTGCAATAATTTTATTGGCAATCATCGCATCACCTTGATATTTTTCTAGCTCGCGCTCTAATTGCATCGCACCATGGTAGAGTCCATCTAGCTTATCTGAAATATCTTTTAGAATCAGCTCCTCTGGCCCGCCTTTTAAACCAATCACCGCTTGCTTTGAAACAACGGAGAGTAGTTTGTCTTTGTACTCAATACCGCAGGGGATAACATTTTGTTTGACCATTGTTAATAGAGTTGTCAGGTTGATTCTTGACTGTTGGTAGTAGTGTTCTTGAAAAATGTTATATCTAGTTTTAATTTCACTAGGTCTGTAGACTTCTGTTCTTGTGAGAAATTTAGTTTGAGACTCATCTAGATATACATCTAGTGCTTCAATAGAATTTTTATAATTTGGAAGTCCTCGCTTTTTTGCTTCATCAAGCCAATCTTGAGTGTAGCCATCACCGTTCATGACAACTGGAAGCGAGCTTTTATAGTACTTCTTAATGATCTCTAGGAGTGCTGTATCTAGATCTATTCCACTTTCAAGGTGACGCTTAAGTTCTGCGTTCAGATCCATAAAAACATCACAGACAGCGGCATTTATGATGCTTAAAGGAATTCCTATTGACTGGGAGGAACCAACTGCACGAAATTCAAATCGATTTCCAGTAAAAGCAAATGGTGACGTTCTATTGCGGTCAGTATTGTCTTTAATCAGTTGTGCTAATTGTTTTGCTCCTAGATCAAGGTACTCTTGATTTTTTAGCTCAATGTTTTTGTCAGCTGCTATGCCGTTGAGAATCGCAGTGAGTGCATCTCCTAGAAATACTGAGAGAACACTTGGGGGGGCCTCGTGACCGCCAAGTCTGCAATCATTACTAATGCTCGCCGAGGAGAGTCTTAAGGCACCAGAGTGCCGATAAACGGCTTCCGTTATGGCGCATACTACTGCTAGGAATTTGTAGTTGCTTTGGGGTCTTTCACCTGGATCGAGTAAGTTGTGTCCCAGGTTATCTCCCATGGACCAATTGAGGTGTTTGCCACTTCCATTAATATTTTGAAAAGGCTTCTCGTGGAGTAGAGCGACTAGATCGTGTTTTTCTGCAATCTCCTTAATCTTTATCATGATCAACTGATTGTGATCTGCCGCTAAATTGGCATCGGTAAACTGAGGTGCTATTTCAAATTGGCCAGGAGCTACTTCGTTGTGTCTTGTTTTTGATGGGATACCAAGGCGGTGAAGCTCCAGATCAAGCTCCTGCATAAATGCTAATACCCTTACAGGTATAGTACCAAAGTAGTGATCACTCATCTGCTGGTCTTTGCTGGAGTTTTTGCCCAGTAGAGTTCTTCCGCTGACCACGAGGTCAGGCCTATTGAAGTAGAAGGCCTTGTCTATTAGAAAATATTCTTGCTCGGCACCACAGGTAATAATAACCTCATCAACTTCCTTGTCTCCACAGAGGTGAAGAAAGTCTTTTACAACATTACCCAAGGAGTCAATGCTGCGAAGAAGAGGGGTTTTAACATCTAGTGCGTCCCCATTATATGAAACAAATGCAGTGGGAATACAAAGGGTTTTCCCATTTGCACCCTCAAGTAAAAACATGGGGCTAGATAGATCCCAGGTTGTATAGCCTCTGGCCTCAAAGGTGGAACGTGATCCTCCATTTGGAAAAGAGGAAGCATCAGGCTCTCCCATCATCAGTTTTGAAGGGCTTAAGCGTTCTATGGGGGTGTATCCTGCAAAGTCTAAAAATGAGTCGTGCTTTTCTGCTGTGGCCCCTGTGAGAGGTTGAAACCAGTGACAAAAGTGGGTCGCTCCTTTTTCAGTTGCCCACTCCGTTGCGGCCTCAGCTACAAGTTCAGCATGCTCTCTTGATAGTGGACGCTTGGATCTATAGGTCTCGATAATCTCACTTGTTACTTGGTCGGAGATCAACTGAGTACTTCTAAAATCAAAGATATTCTCCTCGTAGTACTCGGAAATTCCCTGATGGCCTCCATCAGATCTTTTTGGGAGTTCAACAGTTCTGACAATTCTATTTGATGCGATAAATTTAGCATTTTGCTTTTGATTCATTATTTGGTTTCCTTACCTTGTTATAATCACAAAATTATAACAAGATTGAGGATATTTAAAATGGAAAAAAAGTAATCTTATTGTTTTCTTTAAATATTCTATTCTGCGAGGTATTCTACGATTTTTTATGGGGGGAGATATATGGATCAAATGGTATATAAAGAAAAACTACTTAGATGGATGAGTTTTTCAAAGGCACATAAAATTAAAAAGAGCTCGGCGTGGCCTTTTTGGTTTGAATTCGTCCGTATGTTTGGTTTAGATGTTCCGCCTCTTCATTTTTGGGCACCAGTAAACATTTTTCTCTATTTCTATTTTGCAGCACTTGGTCCTTGGATTGCTCTCACTCAGTATTTTACAAAAGACTTTATTTATAGTGCAGGTATCATAAATTGGGAAAACTTAGGGATTAGCTCGGGCATCTGCGTTCCGGTTGCACTTTTATTGGCATGGAACATAAGCTCAAAAAAGAAAAAGTTAGGTCTTGATAGCTGGAAATATTTCTA
>JAGLCH010000238.1 GCA_023146355.1 Bacteriovoracaceae bacterium
CTTCCCCCAGGTGCCAGGTGACTTGGGGGGGGCAATTAAACTATGGAACATAATGAATAATCAATTTTTATTTTTTTGCTGTAATATTGGAAATGAAGACCTTTTAAAAGAAGAGATTAGAGTATTCTTCCCAGAACTTACACTGAGCTATTCTCGGAAAGGGTTTCTTACTTTTAAAAATAAGGGTGTGCAGTATAACCAAAATAGCATCGGCCAGCTTGCCGCAACATTTTCAACTCGTTCAGGAATCTGCCTTGGCAAGTCTAGGCCTGAAGATTTAGTTCATACTCTAAGTGAGCTATGTTCGAACAATGAAATTGATTTTGGAAAATGTATCGTACATAACTTTAGTGTGAATACAGAATATACTTTTGATGCATCAGTTCTTCATCGGGAAATTAATGAGTATAGTCCAATAAATAAAACAGTAATAAATCTAATCTCACTTGGAAACAAAGAGGTTTGGATTGGTCTTCATAAAGTTGCGCGCTACACGAGTAGCTACCCCAATGGAATAAAAGAGATACCTGTTCCAGAAAACGCCCCATCAAGGGCCTACTTAAAACTTGCCGAAATAGTAGAAACATTTAATGTAGCTTTTGATCGTTTTGACTCATGGCTGGATTTTGGTTGTGTTCCTGGTGGAGCAACAACCTACCTCTTAGATAAGGGATGTAAAGTATGGGGAATAGACCCAGCTAAAATGCCAAAAGAGGTACTTGAACATCCTCGCTACACTCATATCGCTTCTTCAGTTCAAGATCTCTCGCAAGAGGAACTACCCGCGAGAGAGATTAACTGGGTTCATGTAGATATTAATATTAATCCCAAGCAATCTATTAAAGAGGTCCTTCGTCTTTGCAAAAAATACGATGGTCGCCTCAAGGGGATTATTTTTTCTATTCAAATTATAAAAATGGATCACGTTAAGAATATTGAAAACTTTGAAGATCATTTTTATGACTGGGGATTTACTAATGTTACAAACTGCCAGGTCCCCACTCATAAAAAAGAGTATGTGTTAATCGCCAAGAGATAGAGGAAGATCGACTATAAATATACTTCCTTTTTCTTCTGCATTCTTGGCATAGATTCTGCCTCCATGGCCGGATATAATTTCTTTTGAAATTGCCAGCCCGAGACCACTTCCTCCCGTTTTTGCTTTAGTCGTAGAACTTTGACTAAAACTTTCGAAGACAGTATCTAATTCCCCTTCTGGGATTCCTACTCCATTGTCATGAACCTGAATTTGAGCATATTCTTTCTCTTCAAATTTTACTTTTTGAAATTTAATGTGAATCGTCCCACCTTTTTCTGAAAACTTGATGGCATTTCCAATCAGGTTGGTGAAAACCTGCATAACTCGATCTTTATCATAGGAAATAAGACCAAAGTCACAATCATCAACAATTAGTTCTATCTCATTTTCGTTGATGAGTTGATTTAGCCCAGATTGAATTGCTTTTAAGTTCATCGATAGGTCATTTGGTCTGATTATAAAAGGCATTTGCCCACTTTCTAGTCTTGATAGATCTAATAAATGATTAACTAGAAGCATAAGTCGCTCGCCAGAATCATAAATATTCTCAAAGTAACTTAGAGTTTTTTCAATAGGAACCTTACTCGCCTTATTGATTCCAAATTTTGAGTAACTTAAAATTCCGTGCATTGGAGTTCTAAGCTCATGTGAAATCCGAGCAAGAAAATCACTCTTTGTTCGATTGGCACTTTCAGCTTGCTCCTTCGCTTTTTGAAGCTCTTCTGTTCGCTTGGCAACACGAGCTTCAAGTTCATCATTTGTGGCCTGAAGCTTCTCTCCCATCAGCTTAAGGTTCATCTCGCTTTCATCTCTCTGGGCGAATACTTCACAAATATCTTCCTTGAACATTTGCAGTGATTCGTATGTTGTATGTAGATTTGGATTAGTGGGTTTCTCTGGATTCTTTGTGATCCCCCTGTTTTCCATAGAAATGGATGAAAGGAAATCAAACAGGAGATTTGTTGCTTGATCAAGGTCGCTAGCAGGTTCTACTACTTCATGAAGTCCGACTGGCTGATTACACACTGAAATTGCTTCTTCTTGAGTTTTGCAATGGTGTATATCATAAGTAAAGAAAACCTTCATGAATGATAAGGCTATTTTTGTATAGATATTGGCACCAATTAAATAGAGGGAAGTACATGGATAGTTATCTTCCACCTCTTGCATTAGCTGTATAAGGAGCTTTCTTTTGGCGGTCTTCTCATTTT
>JAGLCH010000239.1 GCA_023146355.1 Bacteriovoracaceae bacterium
GCCCTCGCCCTCATTTATAACTGTGATTCCCTTGATTGAGATCGGAAGATTTTCTGCACCTATCGTCCAAATATAAAGGGCATTTTTTTGAAAGGGTGCCTTAGCAATAAATGTCCCAAAGATTTCTAGTACATCAATATTATTTTTATTCAGCGCGATTTTTTCGATTGAAACAGTATAGAAATACTCAAGAAAGTCCATCCCAACCATTTTCTGGTATCGTTCAAGATTGACTCCATCATGGGGCAACAGCTGAATTCTCCCTTTAAAGATCTCTCCAGGGAGTAATGCTTTTTGCTGCTTTTCGTCGAGCAAGAAAGTAGCATTCATTGATTGAGCATGAATACTAATTGTAATAAGGAGTGATAATAAAACAGCAATAAACTTAGTCACTACAGCATCTCCTTAATAAACTCTTCTAGGTACCGTTCATGTACTCTCAATCGTTTAAACTTTTTACCAAGAGTATTCTCATACGTTTTTTCACCATCGAAATTGAGCTTTGCAAATGAAGCTTTGTAGCTATCAGCACTCCTGGAATGGATTGAAAATGGAATTTTTTCTGCTTCATCAAGTGGAGAAATAACTTGAAAGCAGTGGACATTGCTTCTGTATAATAACTTCTTAAGAATATCCTCTTCAAGGAAGTCATTAAAGTCTGATAACAAAACGATCTCTCTTCTCTTAACGAGGTGAGGCATTACAATAGCGACCCTCTCTTTGGATCCCATAGTGTTTTTCGAGATTTTCGAAGTGAGTATAACATCACCGTTTCCATCAATGACTTCCGCACGCTCAAGCGAGGAAATCAGACTAATAATACCACCATCCCCATTTTTTTTAGGAACCATTGTTACTTTTTTCCCTAAAATAATGACATGTACGTAGTCACCTGTCTCCTGTGCCAGGAGATAGAGTAAACAGCAAATTTCAATTGCAGCTTGCAGCTTGGATACACCTTCGAATCCAGACAGCATTGTGATTCCTGCATCAATTACAACTGTTATCTCAACATTTCTTTCTTCCTCAAATGTTTTGATATATGGGCGATTTGTCTTTGCAATCATTTTCCAATCAATGAAACGAACATCATCACCATGAGTATAAATCTGATGTTCTTTAAACTGGAGACCGGACCCTTTAAAGTGAGACCTTAGCATGCCAATAGAGTATGAATTTGAATTTTTAAAGAGTGCTGATTTCAATCGCCCAGCGACTCTTTTTACTTCTATAATATCCATATTAAATCATTGATTGAGCTATTTTCATCACAACGTCTCGAGGGCTAATATTATCTATTGTTGCTTCATAGGACAGTATGATCCTGTGTCCTAGAACACTAGGTACAATCTTTAAAATATGCTCTGGGGTTACAAAATCCTTTCCGTCCATAAATGCCATAAATTTTCCAATCCGATAAAGCCAAATTGTTGCTCTTGGGGACGCTCCAGCAAGAACAGCTCCAGCAAACTCTTTTGGAAATAAATCGGAGTGTGGCCTTGTTGCATGAACAATATCGACAATAAGGTCTTTAATTTTTTCGTCTACATATACACTATCAACTACTTCTTGAATTCCAAGAATGTCATCTGTTGTTAATATTGCAGAGAGAGTTTCAACGGCATCTTTTTCAAGACTCAAAATACTTTTTTCTGCTTCTTTCGAGGGATAATCTACAAAAACCTTCATCATAAAGCGGTCCATCTGAGCTTCAGGAAGAGGGTAGGTTCCTTCCTGGTCTACTGGATTTTGTGTAGCAAGTACAACAAATGGACTTGCAAGCTTATGAGTATTATCCCCGATAGTGACCTGCTTTTCTGCCATGGCCTCTAGAAGTGCTGCCTGAACCTTCGCTGGTGAACGGTTGATTTCATCAGCGAGAAGGATCTGAGTGAAAATCGGTCCAAATTTTGTTGTGAACTCCTCTGTCTCCTGGCTATAAATCATAGTACCAACAAGGTCAGATGGAAGCAGATCGGGCGTGAACTGAATTCTTTTAAAAGCTAAATCACATAGCTTACTCATCGTTGAAACACTAAGGGTTTTTCCAAGCCCAGGCATGCCTTCAATCAGAAGGTGTCCCTCGCAGACAAGCGCTGCCATAATTGAATCTAGTAACTTATCCTGACCGAAAACTACACTCTTAGCAGTATTAAGGACCTCTGATACTCTCTCTCTCATTTCACTACTCATGAACACTCCAAAAACTATTCAACATAATATAGAATATATTTAATATAATTGCCTTTATCACTTAGAGAGCGGATAGGGTGATCTGCTCCCTGCACACCAACATCAAGTAATCTCACTTTCCGTTTTGATGCAACTGATGCTTCTTTAACTGTTTGATCTAATTCCTCTAGTGACACATTTGAAGTACAAGATGCTGCAACAAATAGTCCACCAGGAGTGACTACATTAAGCGCCCTTCCATGCAAACGCGTATAGCCACCAAGCGCCTTTCCTTTATTTTGATCCTTTTTCTTGAAGGCCGGAGGGTCACTCACAACAACATCATACTGCTCTCCGTTCTCTATTGCATGGTCCAAAAATTTGAAAACATCTGAGCGGTAGAATTGTCCCCTGCTACTTTCGAAATCATTTATTTTTAAGTTATGGGCCACTGTTGATTCAAAATCACCTTGGTCAACAAAGTCTACTTTTTCAATTCCTGCTCGTAGTAGATGTAAACCCCAACTTCCAACATATGAAAATAAATCAATTCCTTTCTTAGGTGTCTCAGCTAGTCGATTTATATAATTCTCTAATTTTTTTCTATTATCGCGGTGGTCATAATAGTATCCGATTTTTTGGATCACTGATGCCCCGAGCTCATAGCTCAATCCGTTTTCACTGACTTCGATATTATTTGGAAAATTTAAGTCGACCTCGATTTCAGGTAGAACTTCACTTTCCCTATACTTTTTATTATCAAGTAGAAAGACGCTTTTCCCAATGAGATCACTGATGGTTTTTGAAATAAGCTCCCGATGCTTATCCATTCCAGCAGTATTGATCTGTAATAGTGCACAGTTCTTATAAAGATCACAGATCACGCCGGTAAGGCCATCAGCTTGGCCGTGAACGAGACGACAACCATTATTAAATTCGTTTACTCTGAGTCGTAATGTTATTGCACCTTTGAGAGTCTCAATAATATATTTTTCAGAGTTATCAACTTTGCGTTCACCACATTCCGAAAGGATTCGTCCAACGATATCATTGGTGGAAAATGGATTAAGGTAACCTAAGAATCGATGCCCTTTTTCTCCAAGAAGATAAACCCATTCCCCAGGAGTGACTCCCTTAATGCTATCTTCAAAATCTCTGGCGTATAGCTCAGACTGGCCTTTCAGCAGGCGAATATATACTTTGCTACTAAGCTTGATTTCTTTCAATTTATTTTCCAATAATCACACTTTTAGCAATACCCTGATTCACAAGGTAACCGCTAAATGATAGATCCGTGCTAATTTCTTGCATGAGTCGTGCCCCTTTTGGGCCCGTTGTGCGACTCAACATATGCTTCGTTATAACTGTAATCGTTTTTGGAAAGCCATACATACCCACTTTTTCATACTTAAAAATATAATCCATTTCAGTGGTTTGTATCCCTTGGTGTTTTTTTACTGTAAGTCGATCTACGGTCCACTTATTTTTGCTCCATGCTTTGGCACTCATCGACATTGTCGTATCAGTTCGTCCAGCAGGACTGTATGTTGCATAACGTGTCATCCGACCCTTTCTATCAAAAAAGATTTCCATCTTGTCGGTGGCCTTTTTATGAGTACGGTCACTACAAGTGATAATGCCGCCGTACCGATTTTTACTATACTCAGTACTGTACTCCTTAATACTTTCAATGAGCATCTGAGGAATGACATAATCAAGTCTTGTTGCAACCATTTGCTTAAGACCTTTTTTCATTTCCTTAAATCCTTTGGGCATCCCAATCACCATAATTTTATATTTAAAGTTTTGCTCAGTAGCTTCTCCACGCATCATCCAATAGACCTTAAAATGAACATCACTTAATTTTCCGAATATCATTTGTTGGTTTAGCTTATCTGTAAGGCCCTGAATTCGAACATCAAAAGTAAGATCACGAAGTCCATACCGCTCAGGATGGTAATAACCAATATCATATCTTTTTATGACTTCTTCAGAGCGCATATCGGCATATGAGTTCCCCAAGAAAAATGGAAACAGGATGAGGAATGCCAGAGTCATAATTAGGCCGCGTTGCTTCATATAAATTCCTTTAAGTTTAATAATTACTACTAGTTTACTACTTACTGGATGAGGTTCAATCACTTGAAATTATTTCCTTCCAATTGGACCTATAGCATACCGTTCGATATTTAGCTTTTTTGTGAATAACCATACCTGGAGTGCCTTTTACTCCCTTCAGGTTCTTTACTTGAGTATAGATGAGGGGTATTTGTTCGAAAGTAAGTTGCCCATAATCACGAATAATTGAGCCTATAATCTCTAGCTGCTCCTCATTTAGCTGAGCAATACTGTCAACTTTTATAACAAGATGAGAACTTCTCTCTCCCTCAATGTGAAACCAAATATCATTTTTAGCCCCCCATTTTGATCGAATATAATCATTACCAGCAGCAGATGTTCCAACTGCTGCCTTTATCTCGCCAAAACTGAGTTCCACAACTCCAGAGGAAGATCCTTTTGTTAATGGTTCTTTTCGCTGCTTCTTTTCTGACCATATGGGTGAGCACAGTTTTTCTGGAATTTTATATGATTGAGTAGTCTCAGTACCACTTCCCTTAATAATGGCAGCAGCACACTCAACTAGTCTGGCCTTTAATATACTCTGACCTTTTTTCAGCGCTTTAATCTTACTATATACGATATTCATTTTCTTAAAGTGGTTGAGTTCACCAGGAAATTTAAAGTCAATTCCCGCTACTGTCATTTTGTACTCGTCACCAAATGAAAAGCCAGGGCGCTCTACTTCAAGTTTAAGCCCCTCCCATTTTGCAATCCTTTCCAAGTCTTGCTCAATTTTCTTTTGCTTTCGCTTAAGAAATTTTTTCTTACGAGAAGTAAGCTTTTGTACCTCTCCTCCGCGAAGTTTATTAAAGTGGTCCCTTATTTCATTTAGATCCAGTTCTACCGACTCTGGAGTTTTTATATCAGTGAGCCTGCCAATTTCATTAAATTCCTCTCTGATAATAGAAAGTACCTCTGATTCACTATTTGTTGTGACGATGGGATTATCAATTTTCTTCCAAGAGAAAAAAAGCTTATATCCTTCTTCAATATGGGAGTTGGCATGGGCCAAGTAGAGGTCTCGCCCTTTATAGAATAGGAACAAAATAGAACGTGCTTCCTGCTTGCCATAGGGGATTGTCAAAATTCTATCGCATGGATCCAATTGAATTCCAGCAATGTAGTGCCCTGAGAGATGCTTACGTAAGTATTCTACAAAACGATCTCGAACTCTTAAAGGTGCGGGAGGGCGAAGCTCCTCGTCCCACATCCCCTCATGCCCACTTCCACGCCCGAGATATAAATAGTGTGTCTTTCCAGGCAATCTGAGTTGAAGGCATATATATTGGTGGGTACTGATGATTTTTTGAATCTGCCCTAGCCTTGAACGTCCATCCCCTTCAAACAATGTATTGATTAGGTTGACCCGACTGTGCATTTTGTTGTAATTTTGAATCATGTCACTCAACTTACTAAAAGATAAATCACCAATTGGACTTGAACTTTTAGACTGGCACCTTATTGTTGCCGATCTCTCAAGTTTAGCACACTTTGATAACTCAAAGGAACGCTTTAATTTGCCTCCGAAATACTCTGGGCCAGAGCGCATTGAAAAGAAATTTGATGCAGTACAATTTTTCCTTGAACTTGTTGGTGATTCTCTTCATGAGGTCGACCTTACTATTGGCGAACTTCCCTCTGAGTCTACTTTTTTTAAACAACTTGACCTTCTATCGAAGGGAAAAATATTTTCACTTCAAGAATTAAATTTCATTGCAATTCTTATCGAGAAAAATCGAATCCTTCAAAAGAAACTCAAGGATTGGAGTATGTTTTCTAGATTTGAAAGCAATCAAAGTGTTGAGCAAAAGCTCTATTCGCAATTTGTGAATAGGTTGCGTCAGTTTGTAGACCCTGATGGGACTGTTAATTATTTCAAGCACCCACTCCTTAGAGAGCTATTCAAAGAGGTCAATGAACTTGAGAAAGATCTGCGCTCAGCAGTTCAATATCTATCTCGTTCATCCGAGTATGATGCTCTATTGCAGTTCAAAGAACACGATGTAGTAAATGACCGCTTTGTCTTAGCAGTACGTTCTGATAGCTATAAGTCCGAGCTAGGTCCAATTGTAGCAAAGTCATCAACTGGAATGACACTATTTATCGAGCCTCCAGCGCTGCGAGATAGGTCGAATCGAAGAATACGACTGCTGGCGCAAATTGAAGCAGTGATCACAAAAATTGCTCAAGAATTTAGTGAGTACTTGTTTCCTTTTTCAAGTGACCTTGGGAAAATTAAAAGTTTTATTCTAGAAGTAGACTTCACTATTGCCAAGGCAAAGTATATCTCTGCAAATGGCCTCACCAGACCAGAGTTAAATGATGAATTCACCATAGAACTATGGGATTTCTTTCACCCATTAATTGATGATCCTATTACTAATACTATTTTTCTCAACCAGTCAGAACGAGGACTAATTCTCTCTGGGCCAAATACTGGCGGAAAGACTGTCGCTCTTAAATCGATTTCCCTTTGTCAGCTTTTCATCCAAATGGGTATTTATATACCCGCATCTAAGGCAAACATTTTTCCCGTAGAAGCAATCTTTTACTTTAGCAGTGATCAGCAGAACATTGCTGAAGGGTTAAGTTCATTTGCTTCGGAAACGATCAGTTACCTTTCTATTTTTGATCACTTTGAAGGAAGTAACCTTATTGTTGTTGACGAAATTTTCAACTCCACATCTTCAGAGGAGGCATCTGCTCTTGCGATAGCCTTTTTAGAAGAGATTCATAAATCCACATCTGCTAAGGTTTTGATCTCAACTCACCATCAACTGTTTAAAACTTTTATCCATGGAAACAATCAGTATGTTTCGGCCCATGTGGGTCATGATGATGCTACAAATGCCCCTACCTACAAAATTTTCACAGGTGAGCCCGGAAGCTCGATGGCCTTTTCAATTTTCTCCAGAATTGCAAATACTCTTGAAAAGACATCTCTGATTCCAAATCGCGCTGCTGAAATTCTCGATAATAAACATATATCTTATGAAAAACTCTTGCAGGATCTATCGAGCAAGAAATCTGAGTTAGATAAATTGTTGCGAGAGAACCGAGAACTCAATTTACAGCTCAAAAATGAAAAGCAGTCGATGGACGGCCTTGTTAATCTTGAAAAGCAACGTATCGTCGACGAATATAAGAAGGAATTAGACAGATCGCTCTCTGCAGCAGGAGACTTGTTAAAGAAAATTAGAAATGGAGAGGTTACAACTAATAAGCAGCTTAACCGCCATGCTTTAGATGTGAAACATGCAATAACTCGAGATGTTTTACATATTGAAAAGTCTGATTCTAACTACAGCGATATTGAGCTTCAGGCCAAAGATGTTTTTATTGGTGCACGATATTTTTCAAACCTTGTTGGAAAAGAATTTGAAGTTACTGCAATCAATACTAGAAAAAGTGAAGTTCAAGGGCTATGTCAAAAAAGAGTGATTAAGTGTCCAATATCATCCCTTCGCCTTCTAAAAAACACTCCTAATACTTTTATGCCTAAGGCGTCTCGTATAACTATAAATGTCGATATTGAAAAACGGGGTATTGTTGACCTTGATCTTAGGGGTATGAGACTTGATGATTTTAAGCGTGAGATTGAAATCTCATTAATCGAATTGATTAATGGCGACATCCCCTTCTTAAATATTATTCATGGTCATGGAACAGGCGTTCTAAAGAAATGGCTTAGGGAGTACTTAAAAGGTATTAGAGAGGTTCATTTTCAGGCAGAAGATGGAAATGATGGGTGCACTCATGTTATCCGTTCAACCTAATTAACTTTTTTAAATAGTCGATCTTTAGCTATAATGTATTCTTTTTTATCTTTTGAGTAATTTGAAGAAAACCAGATTAACTCTACTCGGCCTAATATTTTTGATCTCTTTACTGTTCCCCAGAACCGAGAGTCATATGAGTAATCCCTATTATCTCCAAGAACAAAAAAGGATTCGTCGTCAAGAACCAATTCTTTCAGATCAGACCGATATGCCATATCTGGATCATAGCGAACTACGTAGCTTTTCGAAGCGAAGCTTTCAACGAAATAGTCAAACCCCTTCTCTTTACTCATTCCATTATAGTTTTTCGTTGCTACTATTTTACCGTTGCGCATAATGGAGTCTGAGGTGATAGATATAGTGTCACCTGGAATTCCCACTACCCGTTTTACATAGTTTGTTTCGCCATCTACAGGGAATTTAAAAACGATAACATCTCCTAATTTCGGACTCGACTGAGACAATGGAAAAAAGGAAGTAAAAGGAATTCGAAGGCCATAGGCTATTTTGTTAACAAAAATATAATCTCCAATCATTAAGGTTGGGATCATAGAGCCTGTTGGAACGCGATAGGGTTCAATGACGGAGAATCTAAAAGCTAGAATTGAGATGGCCAGAATAAGCAAAAAGAAAATGTTTTTAGCAGCAGATTGGACCTTCAAAATCATTACTTAAGCGCCAATTTCTTTGTTGCCTTCTTTTTGTAGTAATGCTCTATGATCTCTTTAGCTAAATATGATGACTTCACATACCACTTTTTCAGATTAATGTTCATAACACTTATCGAAATTCCACGATCACTTGGATCATTCTTCGGGCGCGCATATGCTGTAAACCAATCACGGCGTCCAAAAGGAACTCCGCCAGTAATCGTACCTGTTTTGCCACCAATAATAAGCTTTTTCCTAACTGAGCGACGCATCCGCTTAAAGGAACTACGAGCTGTTCCACGACTGACTGTTAGTTCCATCATTTTTTTTATTGAAGAAATGATCTCTGGACTTAACACTTGTTCATCTCTCATTTTCGAGTCGACTAGTACTTCTTTTGTTTTAAGGTCGACTACCTGATCAACAATTCGCGGAAACTTAAGGATTCCTTCATTGGCAACGATTGATGATAATACTGCTGCATGCACGGGACTAATCATGGCCTCATCATTTAGGCCTGAAGCAAGCTCAGCCAAATTATATTGATCCTTAGGCATCGGAAACGTTGATGTCCCGGCAGAAATGTCACTGAAAAGATTACGATTAAATCCAAATGAACTCGCCATTTTGAAAAGATCAAGTGAAGACAGGAGATTTACGGCCGCTTTACCAAATACAACATTATTTGAAAGAGCAAATGCTTTTTCGAAAGTCAGATAGCGAGACCAACGTGTTTTCTTATTTTTTAACTGGTACTTATATAGAGTTGTGCCGCGACCACGATAATTAAAGACGGTGTCATTATTAACATCTGTATTAGAAAGGATCCCCGCAGTTGTAATGATTTTAATCAAGCTCGCAGAGGGGTGAGTACTAGAATAGGGAAGCTGGTAATCAAACTGATTTCCCTTCCTTTTAAAGCCAACGCTAGTAAGAATTTCACCGTTATTATTATCAATAATAGTAATTACAGAGTAGTCAGATCGATAGCGACGAAGTCTTTTTTTTACAAAGCGAGTAAGGTTTTGGTCAAAAGTGTAATCAACTTTAGCTAGTTGATTATCCACTCTAACAATACTAGGAAATTCTCCTGCATTTGAAATACCACTATCTATTTGAGACCTCACTTCAGATAAGTGAGCAAGCTCAGCTCTAGCGTCTCGGGCCGTCAAAAAGCTTCCGAGCAAATCAAGAGAAACATATCCACTCAGAGCAAGGACAGCTATACCACAGACAACAATGTAGGACTTATTCATTTTGATTTTTCGCATAGGGTTATTATGCCTTAAATCCAATGCCAATGACAAAAAATTCTTTGCTTACAGACCGAGTTGACTTTGGCTTTAAGTATTTAAATTCTTTAAAGCGAGTACGCTGCTCCTTAAGATACATCTGAGCACCATTACTATCAAATACCTTTATGATCAGGTTTCCGCCTACTTTCAAAAACTTTGGGGCGAGATAAAAAACCATTTCTACAAGATTGAGGCTTCGATCTTGGTCAACTGATCGAATTCCCGTTGTATTGGGGGCCATATCAGAAACCAGTACATCAAATTGAGAGTCAACTCCCAGTTCACTTAGTTCCTTCACATCAAATACATCTTTTTGAAAAATTGAAACATTTTTGAGGTGCTTAAGCTTAGTACTTTCTTCTTTTATATCAATTCCGACAACCTTTCCCTCTTCACCAACCTTTCCACAGGTATATTGGATCCAAGAACCAGGATAGTAGCCCATATCCATAACGATATCGCCTTTGGAGATCACATTGTACTTTTCATCAATCTCTTCAAGCTTGTAAATACTGCGTGCTAGAAAGTTCTCTTTCTTGGCCTTATTATAGTAGTGGTCTTTAACTTTAAAGTTCATACCAATCCTGGTTCTATTTCGAGGTGTCGTGCTTTGATTTGAAACGTATTAATACCATATTTGCGGATCTTTGCAATAAGTGTAGACTTGCTGATTTCAATTTTTCTCGCTGTCTCATTTACTGCACCTCGATAATACTCAAGCACCTCTTTTAGGTACTTTGACTCCATTTTCTCTGTAACCTCCCGGAATGTCATCGGTGCGCCTGTGTCTTGAATAATGGATCTCTTCTGTTGGCGGGCGCCAAGAAGTGGACAATCTTCAAGATCAATGGACTCCCTCGAATCGAGGTAGTGAAATTCAATAATGTGCCTGAGCTGTCTGACATTTCCTCTAAAAGGATAAACTTTTAGCCACTCAACAAAATGATGATCAAAAGTTAGAGCACATTGATCCCATTTAGTAGATAACTCGGTGTTAATTTCCTGGAATATTTTTAGCTTATCACTTATATGCATTTCCCTTAATGATGGTAGTTCAAATGAACTAGCAGTGAGCCTATAGTAGAGGTCTTCTCTAAACTCACCTTTCATAACCATCTGCTCTAAATCACGGTTGGTTGCCGCAATAATATATCCACTAAATAACTTCTCATAGAAGCTTCCCACGGCTGAGTAGCTTTTCTCTTCGAGCAAATATAGCAGTTTTTTCTGTGACTCTAAGCTGAGCTCCCCTACTTCATCGAGGAATATGGTTCCACTTTGTGCTCTATCAAGGTAGCCGGCCTTCTTGGAGACTGCGCCTGTGAAGGAGCCCTTTTCATGACCAAAAAGCTCACTTTCAAGAAGCTCACTGCTGATAGATGCCAAATGAGCTGTAACAAAATGTCCTTTGGACTTTTCTCTGTTTTTAAAGAGCATTTTTGCAGCTCTTGATTTTCCACTTCCAGTTGGTCCCGTAATGAGAACAACTGGTGAGCGGAGAATATATTTTGGATATGTAACCATCTCGACCTCCCTACAAGAGGGAGTAGTCCCATAATAAAACGGCTCAGTCTGCTACTAAAGGCCTATTTTTCATTTGTGAAATGATTAAGAACAACTTCCCGACATTCTGGACGAGTCCAGATAAGTGGTCCACCTTCAAAAAGCTTTTGATCGAGTTCTGTAATTCGCTTATTACCAATATAAAACTCCACCCCTTGCCTCTCTAGGATTAGCATTCCAGCAGCAATATCCCATAAGCTCTTAGGCCTCCTGCTAACAATAAAGTCACATCCGCCCACGGCCATTAAAAACAACTTGTGTGCCATGCTTCCTTTGGGGGCTATACTAAACCCCGTTTCAGTACAATCACTACGATATAGGCCATCATCCCACTCCGACTGAGAAACAAAACCCAAAGGTGTACGCTCCCTTCTACAGATTGGCGGAACAAACTTATCAGTTGTTGAAATTTCAAATCCAGTAAAGGGATTATAGATCCAGCCAAAGCCTTCGATTTTTTTACTTTCCATGATTGCTAGAGAAAGAGTGCACTCGGGAATTCCCTTCACCAATTCTTTGGTTCCATCAATTGGATCTAGCACTAAGGCAGGAAAAGATAACTCCCCATGATCTTCTTCGCTGAAGAAATTTAGTCCCATAGCCGTACACTCGACTTTGACAAGTTGTGACACAAAGTAGTCTATATCTGTCACCACACTGTTATCATCCTTTAGCCTCATTTTCATTGCTGTTTCGAAGTTATCAGCAGTGAAGATTTCCTCAAACTTGATCAATATTTTTTCTTTAATCCTATCTCTTTTTTCGATAGATAAATCGAATGCGTTCATTTTTTCCATTTAGCTTCCCTTTTTGTCCACAATTTAACAGTAGTTATCCACATTCATTTATTTATACCTCTCTTTTATTCACCATAAGAAAAAGACAGTATTTTCAGTCCTTTATGCTGCACGCCACAAGCAAAACAAAGAAGATGGTGAGAGGGGAAACACCGTTTTGGGATTTTGTACACAAGTTATACACAATTTCTCATCTGGTTAGTATCTAAACCATTACTCAAAAAGCTTAAGGAAAATTTTGAGTCTCCCCTCAAAATGGGAGTCTAAAAGGCATATTAAAATATATGATAAGTAAATAATATTCCTGCGGGAACGAAGCCGAGAGGTGGCCTGAAAAATAAATTCCAGCGGAATAAGAGATAAAAGTACAACGACCCACATCCACCCAAAGTTTTTTAATTGGTAGGAGGAAATGAAGATAGATCCCACAATCAAAGTACCAATGAGCGCGGCCACCTGCGTAAAGTACTGCTTATCAACAACTATTGAGGCAAATGCAGCCGGCTTAACATAGAGTTTAATAAGAACCATTACTAGCCCAAATGGAGCAAGTATATAAAAGCCCTTGCGGCCCATTACAGACAGCAGAGACTCAAGCCCTGACAGATCAAAACCTAGCGCCAGCCCAGCATTATCCCAGTTGGAAAATACGCAGATTAAAGCAAGAATAAAACCAAGCGCATTATACCTAATCCAGTTCACCTTAAACCACTTCGTCTTACCTGAGAGAAGCAGATAATAGGTAAGAGCAAATTGGACGGGAATCAGATAAATATTACTCTGGTCAATCATCGTTCCATAGAACCCCAGTAAACCAACACAAAGACCAACACGGTAAGATGATGCTTTAACAGTCCAAATCATCGCCCAAACCCATAACAGTGTATAAGTCGCAAAAATTGCATCACCGTAATTATTTGCCAAAAATTTAGAGCATGACCAGGAGGATATTAAGGCGAAAACACCCAACAGTGAGAGTCGTCTCGAAACAAAATACCGAAGGAGAGCATAGAAAGCGAGTAAGAAAAGTCCCATTCCAACTACAAAAAAGTGCATTGACCATGCCAATTTAAATAACTGAGGATATTTTTTAAATGGGTAGTAGTTAACTTCCAAAAAATTCCACCACTGAGTTGAAAATTTTTGGAGTGGGTCAAAGAATAGCTTTAAGGCTTCATGATTTGTTAAAGTAGGAAGCTCTGGTAATGAAACTACAAACATTAAAACAATCAGTGAAAGAAGTGTTTTTTCAAATGCATCAAGATATTTAAATTCTGAGAAGTTAGAAGTTACAGACTCCTGAATAATTTTTCCACGAGTAGGCCATGAGTAAAAGAGACCTAGAACGACCCAGGTTATCCAAAAAAAATTGTAAATCCATTTCCCGGGGAAAATACTGAGTACATTGAAGTAAACAGTAAATAGGCTCATTCCAAGGATCAAACGATATAGAACCCTATCAATTGATGAGTTAGTTCTAAAATATATTTTAAAGCGATGATCAATCTCTTTTCCCAAAAAAAACCACTGGCTCGCCATAAATCCACTATAGAGGAGCATCATCATGGCCTGCATCACTGGGTTCATTTCTAGTGATTTCGGTGCCAATATTGGAATCAGCAGAAAAGCAGCGTACGTAACTGCCCGAGATAAAAAGAACTTAGACTTTAAAACCACTATATTTGAGTTATTCACTAAAGTATTCTCCCGATTACCCGATAAAATTAGTACGGAAACTAATTCCGCACTTACTCGAATCTTTTAAATCCCAAAAAATCAAGACCGGTCCCCAGCCGGTCTTTTTTTTATTTTAAATTAAACCTTTAAATAGAGCAATAGTTGCCCCTACCGATCTCCATTGAATATCACTCTGTACATGATAAAATTGAGGTAAGGGTGTGAGTAATAACTACCCTGTCTCTCTAGGATTGAGGGGCACCAAACTATCAGGAGGATAATTTGGGTATTGCGTTTGGTTCTATTAATACTGGTCTACCTAAAGACATCGTTCAGCAGATAATGAAAGCTGAAAAGATGCCCCTTGTGAATATGGAAAAACGCAAAGGTAAGATCGACAATAAAAAGCAACTGGTTAGTGAACTGACACAGCTTGTTGAAGGGGTACGTGATCACCTCGCCAAAAATGCTACCTCAAGAAGCCTTAGAGAATTCAAAACAGACTCCCGTGATGATCTTGTAGGAGTAACGGTAGATAAAAATGTCGCCCAGCCTGGTACCTATCAGCTCGAAGTAATGCAACTAGCACAAAAATCATCTGCTATGACATCAGGGTTTGAAGATGCCGACGAGAGTTATATCGGTGTTGGATATATTAATTACAAACTACCAAATGGTGAATCTAAAGAAATTTATGTCGACTCAGAAAATGCATCATTAAATAAAGTCTCTCGCCTCATCAACAAGGATGCAAATAATGGACTCAGATCTACAGTTGTAAATGACGGTAGTGGCTCTGGTGAGCCATGGAGATTGATTGTTAGTCTCGCAGAAACGGGAGATGAAAACAATGCAGAGTTTCCCTATTTTTATTTTGTTGATGGTGAAAATGATTTCTATCTTGAATTTGAAAGAGAGGCCCACGACGCAAAAGTAAAGTTGGATGGATTTGAATTAGAAATCTCAGAGAATAAGGCAAAAGATATTATCCCAGGGGTAACATTAGATCTAAAAAAAGCAGCGCCAGGTGAAGAATTCACCATACAAATTTCTGAAGATGTCGTTGCCGTTACAGATAAAGTCCAGTCCCTTGTGGAGACAATAAATGGAATCCTCGATTTCGTCCATACTCAAAACAAAATGGATGACTCTACAGATACATCACAAACTCTTGGTGGTGATAGCATTCTTCAATCATTAGAAGGGCGTATTCGAGGGACCGTATTCCAAGGAATTGAAACGAAGTTTGGGCCAAGGCGACTCGGGGACCTAGGTATTACTTTCCAAAAGGATGGTCGTCTTGAACTTGATCCCAAAGTCTTGGAAAATAAATTAAATAAAGGCTATGACGAAGTCGCACAAATCCTTACTGGCTACTTCCCTGAAGGGGGACTTAAGACTGAAGGATTTATGGATAAACTTGGTAAAACAGTTAATAACCTACTTAGATTTCCAGATGGACTTCTTCCATCAAGAAGCAAAGGCCTTCAGAGTAAGATAGATCAAATTGATAGAAGAATTACTGACAAACAAAGAATGCTTGAGCAGAAAGAAAAAAATTTAAAAAATAAATTTGCACGATTAGAGTCAACAATTTCAGAAATAAAAAGTTCTGGCGCAGGCCTAGCTGGCATGGGCGGCGGCGGAGTTACCCAACTAGGGTAAGTTAGGAGGATAAAATGAGTTACGGTTATGGAGCTTACAAAAAAACATCTGTTAACACAGCAAGTAAAGAGCAGATTCTTTTAATGTTGTATCAAGCAGCAATTAAAAACTGCAAAAAAGCTGTTGAGAGTATTGAGGCCAAAAATGTCGCCAAAAAAGGTGAGTATATTGGAAAGCTTCAAGACATCATTATTGAATTAAACAATAGCCTTGATTTTGAAGTTGGAGGTGATGTTGCAACAGAGCTGTCGTCACTTTATGACTACATGCTATTTGCGAGTACACAGGCAAACATTAAAATTGATGCTGAACATCTACAGAGTGTACTGGAGATCCTCAATACATTATATGATGGCTGGAAAGAAGCAATTAAGTCACTAAAAGCTGATGGTCAACTAGAGCAAAGAGCAGGATAAAACTATGCTCGACAAGATCATCCAATCAATTATGCGCTATACGGTGCTAATGGATAAAATTAAAAATCAAGCGATGACTACTTATCGAGACGCTCTAGAAAATAGTATCGAGAGTGTAGTCCTCGGCATTGAAAATAGAAATAGGATGATATCCTCTGCTACAAAACTGCAGGGAGAAATAGTCACACTAGTTGAAGAGTTTTCAAAGTCAGAGGACTCCAGTAAAACCGATTATCTTGATCAGTTAATGACGATATGGGGTGCTGATATACAAAAGTTCATCAGCACTCTTACTCGCTTCGATGAAGAAATCACAAGTGTTCTCTCCTTTCAAAAAGAGAGGACCTCTAAACAAATCAACAACCTATACCAAGAAAAAGATCGAGTACGACGTTTTAATCTAAACTCTGTACGATAAGTCTCTAATACCCGATCAATACAGACTTGATACACAAAATGGAAACCTATCAATATTGACTCCAGGCCTAATATAAGAGACAATATTATGAAGTATGATGGTGTCAAAGATTGACGCTTTTCGGCCCTTACGTTTACCTCAGGAGGAGGTTGTTATGGCGAAAAACAAATCCCTGAAAATGATCATTTCAAAGAGTGGTATTGCTGTTCCAGTTGTGAACGGAATATATTTGCATTCAGAATTCGATCCAATCCAAGAGGCCAAAAAATTTGCAAAATCTCTTTCTTCTCAAATCAAATGCAATAATAGAATTCTCGTCTTTGGGTTGGGTCTTGGCTATCATATAGATGAAATCGTGAATTTAATGTGTCT
>JAGLCH010000024.1 GCA_023146355.1 Bacteriovoracaceae bacterium
CATACCTTTCAAAGGCCAGAATTGGTCCTGTTACTCGCTGGGAAAAAACTAATGTAAAAAACGTAAGAAGAAATGCCAGTATAAAAACGAGGATAAAAAAAAGTAAACTATACGCAATTAGCTCGTCACTGCTAAAAGTTTTTACCCCATGGTAAATGTAGGTAATGCTGAAGAGTCCAAGAGTTGCACCAGTAAATACTGTACTCAGGAAAACCTTTAAAATTAGCACCCACTGATCATTAGACCTGACTGTCAGTCGACTTCGAAGACTGCTTGGAAACCATAGTGCACTGTCGTATTTAAAAATTGAGAAAATAACTAATGTAAATCCTACGAGCTGTGCAATATCAGCAAGATTAAAATACCAGTTTTTCCAAATTGAAATGAAGTCAATGACACCGCCATAAATAATCCGATCAAAAACATTTCCAGTAATTCCTGCAAGCCAAATAACAATACCCAGTTTGAATATCCTCAGTTTCTTTGGTGCAATGTACAGAATAAAAGTGCTCACAATCAAAAGGAGGCCAAATACAGTAGAAACAGCAACAATTCTTAGGTACGATGTAAGATTACTGAAAAGGCTGAAGGAGAGACCTTTGTTAAGTAAATATCCAAACTCTATGGGGCCAATCGAGATTCCATTTATCATACCAGAGGAAAATTTTGAAATTTGATCCATAGATAAAATAGATATAAATATTATGATCAGTGTAAGTAGACGCTTCATAAATAAGCTTGTCGGAATATCTAAATAATTACCTTATATACAAACGGATAAATATTATTGCCGTTACTGTAGTTAATTAGTTCAGCTTCGCGAAATGACATGTTCGTTCTAAGTTATTGAAAGTATGTTTGTTGGTTGAGCATGAAACCAGTATCAGTTGATTGACCATTGCCTACAATTCAATTTTCTACTATATTGCCAAATCAATGTTTCATTTATTAGGAGATTGAATGGGGCCTACAAATTTAGTATTTATAAACGAGCAGCTAGAGCTTTTGAGAACTGTTAAACATTCAATTAGCAGTGCTCCTGATCGTCTACAGTCAGATCTCCAGTCCATTGTCGCAAATATCGAAGTTCTAAGGGAAGATATAAAGGTGGGCCGCGAGGATGATCTTCCCCGGCTATTCCATGAATTAGATCTTCAGCAAAAGCTATATGACAAGTTCTCTACTCGAGCTGGGCCGCCACCTGTTTCCTCGCCATACTTTGGACATATGAAACTTGTTATTGATGGGCGTGAGCGAGAAATTCTACTTGGCCATCAGTCATATTCTTTAGAGGGCAGAAATATTCGAATAGTGGATTGGAGACATGCACCAATCGCTTCAGTGTTTTATAATCATGATGAAGGTGAGTTCTTTGACTTAGAACTTCCCGATAGAGATATTGTCGGTACATTATTAATGAAGTCTATTTTGACGATCATTAACGGGCAGTTAGTTCGAATCGATCGTGGCGATGAGTCCTATATTCTTCGTCAGGGAGAATGGGAATCGTTAAATTCTGTTATTCAAAAGCTTTCTGGGGGGGAGGGGTCCGCCTGTAGAGATTTGGCATTTGGTACCGGCCAAACGGGGCTTGCATCTCCTGCAATTGCTTCTCTTTTAGATAAAGATCAATTTTCAATTATTAATAATTTAAGTCGTAGACCTCTTCTATTAATTGGTGGAGCTGGAAGTGGCAAAACAACCGTTGCGCTTCACCGTATTGCAACTCTTTGCAAGAAGAAAAAAGCGCATGCAAATTCTGTTCTAGTTGTTGTTCCTCACGAGGGCCTAGTTCGATTATCCCGTGACCTTCTATTTCAAATTGGACTTCGAAAAGTTAGAGTTAGGACTAATGATGATTGGTTTTCTGATCAATGCCGACGTCTTTTTCCAGATCTTAGTAAGAGGGTCGTTGAGTCCACTCCTCTCGCTGTATCTATGTTAAAGCGGCATGGCTCGATGGTTGAGCTTCTTAAGCTCTTTGTGGAAAAAAAAGAGCAAGAGGCATGTAATTACCTGCACAGTATTTCTGAGGGGGTTGATCTCGTTCAGTATTTTAACCAAAAATCTGATGCTCCACTTTTATATAAATTACAAAATGTACTATCTAGTGCACCTTTAAATTCAATTCAGCGAATCAATATAAAAGATCAAATTGCTAGAGTGTATGACATAAACTCAGATAGATTAGAGTTACTGTGTGACCCGCTACTTCTTGGCGAGATTGTTTCGCTCAGTGGTAGTGTTATTACTGAGCGGATGGTTTACTCTGCAAATCAGCATACGCGATATCAGATGAAAGAACGTGAAGATGAGGGAAATAATAAGGCGCTTGATGGACGTGATGTCCATGCGGGGTCTATCTTTGAACTTAGCGGTACTGTTGACCAAGAAGACTTTCCTATCCTTCTCGCCCTTTTAATTTTTAAAACAGGTGGATTATCTTCGATCCATGGAAACATCAAAGATTACGATCATCTCGTGCTAGATGAGGCCCAGGAACTTTCTCCCGTAGAGTTACTAGTGTTTGGTCGTGTGGTGGAGAAAAGAGGAAGTATAACTGTGGCAGGGGATGCTGCTCAGCAGATAGATCCATCCATCAGCTTTCACGGATGGGATCACACAATTAAGCAACTTGGCCTTGGCAGTACAAATGCTCATGAGCTTAAGATATCCTATCGATCCCCTCAAAGCATTGTCGACTTCTCTCACGACGTATTGGGCCCCTATGCTCCTCCAAGTAAACCTTTGAGTAAAAAACAAGGACAAGCAGTAATTCACACTCTTGTTCAGCACATTCCCCATGCATCGATTGTTCTCCGAGACTCTCTTCTTGAGCTTCTAGGCCGCGAAAATAAGGCATCGATTTGTGTCATCTGTAATAGCTCGGCAACTGCTGATCTTTTCTATCATGAGCTTCGTGATCTCGGGAATGTTAGATTGGTTGAAAATTCTGAATTTAGTTTCAAACCCGGTATTGATGTTGCGACCATTGATCAAATTCGTGGGTTGGAGTTTGATTACGTGATTATTCCCGACGGCAATAAGGATAGTTATCCTGAGAATGTGAGAGCTCGTAAAAGACTTCACCTTGCTGCAACAAGGGCGATTCATCAACTATGGGTTCTTTCACCTGGAAGCTGTTCTACTCTCATCAACTTATAGGCTTGCTAGATTCAATAGAATTTATATTCAACAACTTAGCAGCTTTTTGTTTGCTATATTTCGCTTAATTTTGATTAACTGACAGCTTTGCTTAAGTTGGTCTTTTGGTTGCCTTAAGGTTGCTGCTTCCCATAAAATTCTTGTTTATCTGCTCGTAAATATAAAAACAGTAGCTTAGCTAATTAATCTCATGTGAAGTTCAGAAACTAAAAATCTAGTCTGGTCAATATGTAAAAAATTTCTTGAGTTAGAATTTTGTTTACACCAATTTTGTTTTCCGTTATATTATTTAAGAAAGCTAAATATAGTGATCTCAAGCTGCTGAAATGACAACGGCTTTGCTGGTGTCTAGATTGAATATATTTTGTTTTAATATTGTTACTAATTTCCAACCCAGAGGTTTTAATGCGTAGTTTCGAACATATTGCAAAACTGATTCGTACCAAAAGATTAAGTCACGAGAAAGGTTATTCACAATCTGAGCTTTCTCATCTTCTAGGATATAAAAATGGACAGTTCATCAGTAATGTTGAGCGAGCACTATGCAACATCCCACTTAAAATGCTTGGGAGAGTCTCAGAAGTTTTAAACATCGATCCAGAAGAGCTTAAGCAGTCGATCCTTAAGGATCAGGAGCATACACTTGATAACTACCTTAAAATGGGGCTAGCTCAAGAAGCATCAGTCACTATTCCTGGGCGCGAAGACTTTGATGGCGCAGCTAATGCGACAATGGTTGAAGGTCAGTTTAAGCCATTTTTCTAAATAGATTTAAAATAGCTATAAAAAAGGCGATTCAATGAATCGCCTTTTTTGTATTAAATATTGAATTAAATTATCTATCACGACTGCGACTAAAGGTTTCTATATCGGTCTCAGTGGCCTCTGACTCTTCTGTATCCCCCATAAAAGCAGTATCTTTCTGTGTCGAAAGCTCGTGGGGATCAAACCCTTCAGGGTCTTTATTTGCCACAATTTCTGCATCCCAGTCCTCAAGCTCTCCTGACTCCTTCATTGAGGCAGAGATCTTATTGTCTTCAGGGTAAATGAGGAGATGTTCGTTGTATTGTTTCTGCTGATCCTCTTGAAGATTGTCTTCAAAGTCTCTTAGCTGCTTAATTGCTGTGTCATAGCTTCTCATGCTCTTATTTCTTTGTTTGACATCAGTCGTAAAGAATACTGAGAAGAATTTCTTTCTCGTATTGAGATACATCTCCATAAAGTGTTCGTATTTTCGTGCAATAGTTGAGCCTGGCCCTGGAGCTCCACCTGTTCCATTACTTTTTCTTCTTTGATTTGGTCTTCTGGAGCGAGAAGCTCCTTGGGGGCGCTTCTTTGACGAGTCATTTCTGGCATTGCCTTGGGTCTCGGCAGCAGGTTTATTATTATTTGGCCTCTTTTTAGGTGGCCTTACGCTCTGGGAGCTTGCACCTGCACTTGCCGTGCTAAACTTCTTCTTATTATTTCTGTTGCGCCTATTGCGGTTACTATTACTTGGTTTTTGGCCGTTAGATTCCATTTTTATCCTTATACTTTTTTATATAATGGCTGATTGTAGAAACCTTAAATTAATTAGTCAATCCAAGTATTTTAACCTTCTCAAAGTGACTGATTTTGTATTAATATGACTGTGGTTACACAACAGTCTAACCTGCGGGGGCAGTATGGTTTTTGAAGGTTTAAAGCTGACCATTCTTGGTATGTCGGTTGTATTTATTTTTCTCGTAATTCTCGTTTTTATCATCAAACTTAATTCTAAACTGTGTGCAAAGTCCACTTCTAGAGAACTCGATGCTCTAAACCGTGAGCCGATCGCTCCTCAACCAAGCAGTGATGGCAACCTTGTTGCTGTGATCTCTGCTGCAATTAAAAAATTTAAGACTAAGTAATATATTTAATAGGATGTGGTATGAAGAAAATTCAATTTATGGACACTTCGTTCAGAGACGGTTTTCAATCATTTTTTGGAGCAAGAGTATTAACCTCTGATATTATACCGGCCATTGAGGCCGCGGCTCATGCTGGTGTGCAGCACTTTGAGGCCGGAGGTGGGGCCCGCTTTCAGTCTCTACCTCTTTATTGTGGTGAATCAGCATTCGATATGATGGATGCCTTTAGATCAGCTGCTGGACCAAATGCAAAACTTCAGACACTTGCAAGAGGGATCAATGTTGTTGCTCTTCAAGCACAGCCAAAAGATATGATCGATCTCCATGCAAAGATGTTCAAAAAACACGGGATGACACATATTCGAAATTTTGATGCATTAAACGATGTACAAAATCTTGAGTTCTCGGCCGAGTGTATTACGAAGCATGGGCTTCATCATCAAGTGTGTATCACCATGATGGAACTTCCTCCTGGTTGCGAGGGGGCCCACGATGTCGATTTTTATATTATGACATTACGTCGAATTTTAGATTCGGGACTTCCTTTTGATTCACTTTGCTTTAAAGATGCATCGGGAACTTCTAATCCAAGAAAAGTACATGATACAATTGCAGAAACCAGAAAAATTTTAGGACCAGATAAAACAATTTGGTTCCATACCCACGCAACTGCTGGCATTGGTGAATTACAAAATATGGCCGCAATTGAGGCAGGAGCAGATGGCATCTGTGTGTCAAGAAGTCCTGTTTCTGGTGGAACTGCTCAGGTTGATCTTCTGACTATGAATCATGCTTTGAAGGGAACAAATTTTACTTTAGATATCGATTATAGAAAAATTCTTGAAGCAAATAGTGTTTTTAAGGATTGCCTTAAGGACTATTTCTTTCCTCCTGAGGCACTAAAAATATCACCTGAAGTTATACTTTCTCCAATGCCTGGTGGAGCATTAACAGCGAATACTATGATGATGAGAGATACTGGGACACTACATCTCTACCCTCAAGTCATTGAAGAGATGAGTGAAGTTGTAAAGAAAGGAGGTTTTGGAACCTCTGTAACTCCGATGAGTCAGTTCTACTTTCAGCAAGCTTTTTCAAATGTTACTCAAGGCCGCTGGAGTAATATTACTGATGGATATGGAAAAACAGTCCTCGGTTATTTTGGTAAAACACCTGTTGCTCCTGATGCTGAGGTCGTTAAGATTGCTTCAGAGCAGCTCAAACTCAAGACTTTTTCAGGAAATCCTCTCGATCTTATTGCGCCCGGTATTCCCAAGGCAGAGGCAATTTTAAAAGAAAATAAGCTCGATATCTGTGAAGAAAATATATTCACTATTGGAGCACTTCAAACTCCTGGTGGAAACAAGGGACTAGACTTTCTTCTTGGTAATGCAAAAACTTCAGTTCGAAAGAATATCGAAGAAAGTATTCCAAGTGCTTCACGGCCAAAGCCTAGCAGTGCAGGACCTGAAAATTATACCGTCACAGTTGATGGTCGAAATTATAGTGTAACAGTGGCCGAAGGTGATGTTGTTACAAGTGTTGCTTCTGCACCGCCTATTGCTGGTGGCGAGCAAATAAAAGCAAAACTCCCTGGAAATGTTTTAAGTGTTCTGGTGGGTGTTGGTGATAGTGTTAAAAAAGGCGATAAGCTTCTTGTTCTTGAGGCGATGAAAATGGAAACTCCAGTTCTTGCAGCTGCTGATGGAGTAATCTCACAAGTTTTAGTCTCTAGTGGAGATACTGTTACAGCAGGTCGGCCACTAATCGTTTTGGAATAATAATGAAAAAAATTGTACTACTTCTTATTGCGCTACTACTTAGCTTTAATATTCTTGCTAGCGGTGGCAATTGTGACCATGAACAGATCAGTGGTGAAAATTGTCCTCATAAAACTAGCTTAGTAAAAGCAAATAGTTCTTCAGAAAACGTAGTTGAAAAACTTCCGACCTTTAAAATGATGGTGAAAAAGCTCTGGGTATCAACTGGGCTGTCCTCGTTCATTTACAATAACGATAAGTCTTGGACTAATGGTGTGGGGCGGCTCTTAATGATTCTTGTGGGGATGTTGCTTCTTTATCTCGGCATTAGTAAAGGATTTGAGCCTCTTCTTTTGGTTCCAATTGCTCTTGGGTGTATTCTTTCAAACACACCGCTTGCAGGGATTAATGAAGATGGCGGCATTATTTGGTATATCTACCATATAGGAATTGAAACAGGCGTCTTTCCTCTTATTATCTTTATGGGCGTTGGTGCGATGACTGACTTTGGCCCAATGATTGCCAATCCCATAACTGCATTGCTAGGAGCTGCTGCGCAGTTTGGTATTTTCACAACGCTGATTGGTGCTCTTGCTCTTTCTCAGTGGATCCCAGGAATCAACTTTAATTTTACTGATGCTGCCTCAATTGGAATTATTGGTGGAGCTGATGGCCCAACGGCAATTTTTCTTGCTTCAAAACTTGCGCCAAGACTACTTGGATCTATTGCGGTTGCTGCATATTCATATATGGCACTCGTTCCAATCATTCAGCCTCCAATTATGAAGTTCTTCACAACTAGTGCAGAGAGAACTATTAGAATGGAGCAACTTCGTCATGTGGGAAAAGCTGAAAAGATTTTATTTCCAATTCTCGTAATTGCTCTTTGTATATTATTGCTTCCTTCGGCAGCACCGCTCATTGGTTTCTTTATGTTTGGAAACATTATGAAAGAGTGTGGTGTTGTTGAAAGACTTTCATCAACAGTACAAAATGCATTGATGAATATTGTAACAATTTTCTTGGGGCTTGGTGTTGGATCAAAACTTTCTGCAGACCAGTTCCTTAATGTCGAAACTCTTGGGATCTTGGTTCTTGGGATTGTTGCATTTAGCATTGGAACTGCATCGGGAATCCTAATGGCAAAGTTTATGAACCTCTTTTTAAAGAATAAAATTAATCCTCTCATTGGATCTGCTGGTGTTTCTGCTGTTCCTATGGCCGCGCGTGTTTCTCAAACAGTCGGTAGTAAATATGATCCTGAGAACTTTCTTCTTATGCATGCAATGGG
>JAGLCH010000240.1 GCA_023146355.1 Bacteriovoracaceae bacterium
CATTACTGTATATAGTTTTGCCATATTTTTTGCGGCAACTCGAGAGTGAAAAAAATCAAGAATTTCTACTTGCTCCTCCACAGGTAATGTTTGAAGCATAAGCTCCTCTGGGCCATTGCATTTGTTAAAATGGTATTCAGTTTTAAAGCTATCCATTAGTTCGATCATGCTGGGTACTTCATGCCAATTATCGCGTATAACAGTCATAATTGTTAGCATGTTATATCCACTCATATTTCGCGAAATTCTAGTCGCGCGATATCTTTGTTGCTGCTTTAGATTCTCAAGTACAACCGAAAGTATTCCTTTCCTGCGAACTCTTGCATATAATTCCGGCGTTGCAGCATCAATGCTAGTTTGAATGCTGTAAATGTTTTCAATCATATCGAGGTGATCGGAGATGTAATCGTTAAATTTCCAGTGTCCGTTAGTTGTAAATCGCCAGGTTGCATGAGGAGACTTTTCTTTCATCTTTTTGATCAGTCGGAATAGATCCTTCTGAATAAAAGGTTCACCCGCAAGTGGGTCAAGGAACTTAATATGTGGAAAGTATTTTTCTTCTGCCTCGATCCAAAATCCAAGTTTGTCGTACAGGCCATTATCCATTGTCCAGATTTTGCACATCTTACACTCGAGATTGCACTGTCCGTTGAAGTCGGGTGAAATTCTAAGTGGTGGGTTTATTTGAAACTCCGAAAAATCAGTTTCGGGAAGCATGAGTAAATCAAACTCTTGCAGATTGCATTTCCGTTGCTCCATTTGTACTTTACATCGTTTCGGTTCTCCCTCTAAAAATTCACGACGCCAGGCGCGGATTTCTTCTCCATTCCAAATCTCTTCAACTGTCTGATTCTTTATATTACCAACAGTATCGAAATTTGTTCTTTCTCGGCAACAGCCAACATTCCCATCGGGGTTAAAAATTAAAGAGGTAAAAGGTACAGGACACATATGACGGGGAATCGTATCGGCAGTGTATTTTATTTTTTTTGACATGAGATTGTCCAAATTAAAAAGGTTATTACCATATCTGAAGGGAGGAGATACTTTAATACTATACTCCCAGGGCCCACTGTATTGATAGTCTTGTATGTTGGCTGTACGGAGTGATAAAGTAGACTTTAAGATCTCACTATGATGTAATCTTGTCTGTCATTTATGATATCGAAGTAGTGGAATATTATGAAGTCTTATTGTGATCAGGTTCTATTATTCACAACATCTAATATGCGGGCACGCTATAGAGGGACTTTTGCCGGATTTATTTGGGTCGTTCTGAGTCCGATCATTTTATTTACAGCACAATCTCTTGTATTTAAATACATCTTAAAAATTGAAGTACATAATTATGCTTTATTTTTGGTAGGCGGCCTACTACCATGGCTCTTTATTACCCAAACATTGGATATGTGTATTCCTATTCTGCAAGGGGCAGGTGAGCTACTGAAATCATATCGGATTCATCCCAGCACTTTGATCGTATCGCAGGTTCTCGACAATTTCTTCAATTTTAGTTTTGCATTTGCAATCCTTCTAATTCCTATTCTTATTTACTCATCAGCGGGAGGGTGGGAGGTCTTTTTATTGCCAATTGCTGTTGTTAACCTAGTCGTCGGTGTTGGGTATGTCGTTTGGGGCTTGGGCATTCTACAAGTTTTCTATAGAGATACTAAGTTTGTCGTTCAGTTTGTAACAAGTGTTATGTTTTTTGCGACACCAATTTTCTACCCAGTTTCTAGGATTCCAGAAGGCCTTAAATGGATGGTAGAAATTAACCCTTATTATCGATTTATTGAGCCTCTGCGTATTTGTATTTATGGTTTTTCTGTGGGGGGCTTTTTTATATCCTTTGGGAAGAGTATTATCTGTACTGCCATGATCATTGTTTTGGCACGCCGTCTATGGAAAAGGAGAAAAAATGAATTCTACCTCCTCGTCTGATGTTATCCTAAAAGTCGAAAATCTCAATATGACGTATTCTGTCAGCCAGTATGGGAGTGGCAGTAGTTTGCGCGATTTCTTTATCGATGCCTTGAGGTCTCCTTATCGCTTTGTTTTTAAGAAAAAGGATGAACTAAAGATTCTGTCCGACATCAGTTTTGAGTTTAGGAAGGGAGATAGAATTGGGATTATAGGGGTTAATGGTGTAGGTAAAACAACTCTTTGTCGTTGTATTACCGAAATGATCACTCCAACGTCTGGAACCGTTACGATAAATGGCGATGTTCGCTCGATTTTCAATTCCGCAATTGGGATTAATGGGGAACTAACGGGAAGAGAAAATGCCCATCTCCTCGCAAAGTTATTATTTCAAAAACTGACAAAAAGTGAATTGATGAGCGTTGTATCTGAGGCAATAGAGTTCAGTGAAATAAATGAGTTTATCGATGTTCCAATTAAGCATTACAGTAAAGGGATGCGGACTCGCCTCAGTCTTTCTGTGATTTCATCATTGCCTACAGACCTTCTTATTTTAGATGAAGTTTTAGATGGTGCAGATCAATTTTTCAGGGAAAAAATTTCTAGGCGGATGTTTGATATTATTAATCGATCAGGGGTTGTCGTTCTAGTTAGTCACGGTGCAGAAGAAATCGAACAGATCTGTAATCGGGTGCTACTGCTAAATGATGGGAAAATTCTTTTTGACGGAAATGTGAAGAAAGGACTAGCAGTATATAAGCACTTAGGACGGAAATATGAGCAGTAGCGAATCGCACTTAGAAGTGCTTGCACGTTTAAGGGCAGAGGGTTTAAGTGATAAGTTTTGTATCGCACCATTTTCAACCCTTACTGTGAACCCTGATGGAACCGTTTGTTGCTGCCGTCAAAAGGGAAGTGATTTTATCATCGGTGATTTGAAAAAACAGACGATTGATGAGATTTGGAACGGTGAGTATCTTCAAAAATGGCGCAAGGAATTTTTAGATGGTGCTCCTGTCATTTGTAAAAAAGAGGTTGATGAAGTTCGGTGCAACCTTTGCCACGATAGTATCCAAATGTTGCCAGAGATATCATTAAACAGGGTTGTTAATACTCCTATATTAAAGTTTGGGGCCAACTTCAACGGACAATGTAATGTCCGCTGTCAAATGTGTCATATTTGGAAAATGCCAAATGGTTTTTATGACCAGATTGGTTTCTGGGATATTGCTAGGAAAGAAATTTTCCCTAGTATGCTCGAAATTGACCTCTATGCAGGGGAACCTTTTATCCAAAAAGATACTTATAAGTTGATGGAAGAAGTTTCGTCATTAAATCCTAACTGTCTATGGACTATTTCAACAAATTTGAACTGGACGCTTTCATCTTATGTAAAAGAAAAGTTAGACTTGATTAGTATAAAAAATATCATTGTCAGCATTGATAGCCTTGTGCCATCTTGCTATGAATCCATCCGCAATGGGAGTTCATTTGATCTTGTCATGAAGACATTTCACGATTTAATTGAGTACGGTGAGGATCGTGTCCGACGTGGATTGTCTCCAGTCAACCTGACTATAATTAATGTCATTCAGCGGGAAAATGCTCGAGAGTTAGAAGATTTAGTTCTTTTTGCCGAAGCTAATAATGTTAGTTCATTTCGGTGTTTCCTCTATGAGCCATGTGAGTTTTCTATTTTATCACAGGAGGGTCCTGATATTGATTCTCATTTGGATTACTACTTTAATCATTTCAGTGCCACTACAATATCCAAGTCAATGCAAATTATTAGACCAATGATAAATTGTCTCCCCTCAGTGAGAAAGAAATATTTTATTCAAAAATTAATCTCAGTTATAGGGTAGGCCTGTGAAGTATAATTATTGCGATCAATTAACATTTATAAAACTAAAAAAAAGATTGCATCAGTTCGGTCAATTAGATTTCCGTATATGCTCTGATTCCATGTGCCCACTAATAGAGGTAGGTAAGAAAATAATAGTAGCACCCTTAGATGAACCTCTCCATCCATTTCGAATTATTGTATTTTGGACTGGTAAACGCCTCATTGCTCACTATGTATGGCATGAAAATAGAATAAATATTTTTAAAAGAAAAACGATCCTTACAAGATCTCTCAAAAGACCTTATGAAAGTGATTTGCCCATTGATGTCGAAAATATTTTGGGTGTTGTTTCTAATTATAAAATCAGCTTATTGAGCAAGTTTTTTATCTCTTTCAGGTGTATTTTAAAAGGAGCGTTATAAATATGAATGTAACAAAGGACGGCATGAAGAAAATTGCTCTTATTTCATGCTGTAAAGTACCAAGCTGGAAAAGTTGTCAGGTTATAAGTTCAAATCTAGTTTCTTGCTACCAGAGGCTCTATAGTGAAGATGACTTAAGAGTATTTAATATAGAGGACAGTGCAAACAAGTATGAAGTCTACAAGGCAACTAAGCAGCTGGCAGAATTCGCACCCGAAAAGATTATCTTTACAGAGCATCGCCCGCACCCGCAGATAGTCATTGATTTCTTTTATAAGAACTTCAAAGGTCAGGCGCTACCAGAGCTAATATTTCATGTGTTCGGGGACTTCACTCTTTATTCTACTGAGTGGGCAAAACTAGAAAAGACATTAGAGAGTTTCAGGGTAAAGTTTCTATGTGCTTCTGATGCTCAGGTAGAATTGGTGTCGAGCTTCATTGTGAGTGCAGAACAATTTGTCTTTAAATGCCCTTTTCCAGTAGATACGAGTTCTTTTTATTTTGACTTTAAGAGAAGAAATGATACACGAAAGAAGATGAATCTGTCTGATAGTTCAGTTTTTCTTTATACTGGAAGAGTCAGTCTGCAAAAGCAAACTTTAGAGCTTATTAATAGCTTCACGTCATTTGTTACATCGATACCTAATGATTCTATACTTTTGATAGCAGGGGAATTTGACGATTTAGGTGTTCCCTATTTGCTACATGAGACCTGTTATAATTCATATTATATGATGTATCGCCAGCTTATATCTGCCCTTCCTCAAGATATTGCAGACAGGGTGATATACCTAGGCAACCTTGATTCTGATCAGTTGTTAGATGTATATTGCGCTTCAGATTGCTTCGTGAGCTTGAGTGTTCACAATGATGAGGACTACGGAATGTCGCCTGCAGAAGCACTTTGTACTGGGGTTCCCGCAATTCTTACTCGCTGGGGTGGATACTCATCTTTCCAAATTGCGGGAGAAGAAAAGCACTGTGCCCTGATTCCTGTTGAGATCGGAGAATCTAAGCTTATAGTAAACGAGAATGTGTTTATGAAACATTTGCTACGAGTGAGTTTCGCTAGCGCTGATAGTATTTATCGAGAGCGTTATTCTGAAATGTATGAAAAAAAATTATCGATCATGGCAATAGCTTTAAAAATTGAGAAAATCCTTAGAATTGATACATTTTACTTTGCAGGTTTTAGTGAGGCACTTGTTAAACTTGTAAAATCTGAAAGATATAGTGATCCTCCATTTGCGAACTCAAAGTATGTCTATAATAGTTTTTATAAGGAGATATACGATGTCTATACAAAATAAAGCGATACTAGATATGATTGAACAGGATATCAAGTCACCTCGGCCCGCCTCATTCCTTGGTAGTACGTTTTATAAGCATCTCAATGACTTCAACGCCTCAATTAACCGTAATACGAATGTTTTGGATGATTTCCTTTCGCCCTGTAATGAGCACATACTTAATCCATTAAATCCTGTGTTTCTCAGTCAAATTTATGATTTAGATCTAATCGAATTTGTTAAATACTTTATGGTACGAGATGGCCTGTATGGTGTCACCGATTTTTTTCATCGGTTTCCCTCACCGAATAATATAAAAAGTATTCTTATTATTCCAGAAGACTTTGTCGATTTCGTGCCTGAAGAGTGGTGCAAAAACGTTGCCTATTACTCTTTTAAAGTTGATCAGAGGGGATGTGATGAGGTAAGCAACGATGTCCTTTTTATAAAAGGTATTGGAACATCAACTTCTTGCAACTTGCTTGCGATAGAAGATCTTGCTAGTACCATATGTCGCAAAGGTATTAAGAAAATCATTGCTTACCTTCCAGTCAGAAAAGATTACTTTCGAAGAGATGAGGTTTTCGACGAACAAACAACTCATCAAGTTTTAAGTATATTAATAAGAAAAACAAAATGTGATATTCAGTTTTTACCTTGGAGAGACTTGTTACAATGTAAGGTTAGGGGTTATTTTTATGATATCAATGGAAGCGGGGCAATCATTTTTGATGACTTTTTAGCTCATCGCTTGATTGCCGCAGGCAATGTTCCTCTTTACTGCTCAAAAGGGGAGTCTGATAAGGATGATCTGTTTATTCGTCTGTCTGAGTATCATGGAGTCAGAGTCATATCTAATGAACCTCAGAGGAATTCCACAGTGGCATCTGAAGCTGAAAAAATGAAGGGATATCTTTGCAATAAGGGCGAGTTGTATCAATCCGATTATATTTATTATCTCAAAGAGTTCCTTGAATCTAAAGGCAAGGGTCACAACCGGCTCTTTTCATTCTAGACAAAAGGTAGTAAAATAACACAAGTATAATCTCTAGTAAGTACAGGTGTCTTATGACTAATAGTAAAGAAGATTGCAAAGATAAAAAAGAATATATTTTTGGAGGTATTGAACAATTTGATCTAGAAAAGATTGAGTCGGAAGTCCTAAATGAAAGTATGTATTTAGAAGTTTTTGCAGGGTCAGATGAAAGGTTCAAGACGAATATAACTCCTCTCTCTGGGGCTCTTACCGGACTGATTAAGCTTGAAGCTGTATCATATGATTGGAATACTGAGCTTTTTAAGGATAAAGGCTTTACTGCTGAAAAACAAATTGGTTTGATTGCTCAAGATGTTAAAAAAGTGTTTCCAGCTGTTGTTAAAGAAGATTCTGATGGTTACCTAACTGTCAATTACAGTAAAATGGTTCCCCCTTTACTTGAAGGAATTAAAGAAATGAAAAAGTTAATTTCTGATCAGGCTAATGAATTAAAGTTACTATCTACCAAAGTCACTGAGCTTGAATCAAGACTCTAAGAGAAGAATATGAATATATTAAGTGAAAATTATAGTATGAAGGAAGACATCGTCTCTCGAACTAATCCAAATGGAACTATTGTTCTCATGAAAATGGATGATAGTGAAATATTCTTTAAGATATCGGGTGTTGCAGCTGAAGTGTGGAAAGGGATCGAGGACGGTAGTGACCTCAATCAGACGATAAGCAAGATTGTAGATGACTACAATTGTTCTGCTGATCAGGTTGAGCAAGATACCAGATCTTTTATTGAAGAGCTAATCAAGAAAGATTTGATCTCATCAGCTACGTAACAGATAGCTTTTATTATGAATCACAACTTCATACTAAGTGAAGTGCCGGTGAAGCTATGAAAATCTTATTTGTACATTATGGTCGAGAGCACTTGGGGATAGAATATCTATCGGCAGTTTTGAAGAAGGATGGTCATGACGTTGAGATTGTAATTGACCCTGCTTTATTTTGTGTTGAAGACAATGTTATTCACAATCAATTTTTATCAAAACTTTTCTCGCAAAAGAAACAAATCACTAATAAAGTCAGAACATTTAATCCCGATATCGTAGCATTCTCGCCTTACACAACAACATATAAATGGTCAATAAGTATGGCCAAATCGATTAAGGATATTAGTTCTGCTAAGATCATCTTTGGAGGAGTACATAGTACTGTTCTTCCTGACATGGTAATTAAAGAGAGTTGTGTTGATATTGTAGTTGTTGGAGACGGCGAAAAAATTATACTTCAAGTCATTGATTCCATCAATTCTGAGACAGGCTTCAGTCAAATACCAAACCTCCATTACAAAGAAGACAACCAGTGTTTCGCTACAGAAAGGGTGAATGCGTGCAGTAAGTTGGACGAACTGCCATATCCTGACAAATTACTGTTTAGTGAAACAAATTCTGTTTTCGAAGATTACTTTATTATGACGACAAAAGGGTGTCCCTTTTCCTGTTCATACTGTACTGAGAGTTTTTTTAATAAGCATAGTGATCTCCGTGGCCATAAAAGGCGAAGTGTTGAATCAGTTATCTTAGAGCTAGTACATGCGAAGAAGCACTTTAATATTGATCGTGTAATGTTTTTCGATAGCATACTTTTTATGGACCATGAGTGGATGGAAAGTTTACTCGCAGAGTATAAGGATAGGGTCCAACTACCTTTCAGGTGCACTGGCCATGTATCGTTTGTTTCAGATGATATGATAAGGCTCATGGCAGAGGCAGGTTGTTACAATATCGATTTTGGTGTCCAAAGTTTTAATCCACATATTCGCTCAAAGATTTTAAATAGGATGGAGTCAAATGAAACAATTGAGAGGGCCTTTTCAATTTGTGAAAATTATAAGATTTCGTTTGATGTTGATATAATGCTTGGTATTCCTGAGGAGACAAAGTCGGACTACGAACTTGTCATTCACAAGCTAATGCCATTTAAGTATTTAAATAGAATAAAGTGCTTCAATCTTAGCTACTTTCCAAGACTTCAAATTTCAGAATATTCTCTTGAGAAGGGATTTTTAAAACAAAGTGATTATGAAGGGCTTTTAAGTGGCGATACAACGAGTTGGTTTCACAGCTCAACCATACAGGACCCAGAATGGATTAAGCTTAAGGAATGCTTTGAAGTGTTTTTTAAGATTTTTCCACTTATTCCAAATTGGCTAAGTCGGGTAATTCTTAAGACTCATGTGTATAGATCCTTTAGATATATTCCTTCCCCCGTTGTTATATTTGCGCAACTTTTCATTGGAATCCTCCGCAAAGATTGGCGATTTTACCTATATATCATGAATTATATTAAGCTTATTCGAAAACTAATATTTGGCTAGAAAGGACATGAATAAAACCAAAATTTCACTTTTATTATCAATAATTATTAGCAGCGCGATATCAATATTTTTTAATAGTTATATGGTTCAAGATGGTGCGAACTTGTTTATTCGAGCAGTTACGATGGATCATATGTTGCAGCTGGTTGATTACAGTCGGTGGGGAAGGATAATCTTCTATTACCCGCCAAGGTTTATAAGCTACTTTACAAGTAATCATAGGATCTTAAGTTACTCTTTCGCCCTTCCATTTATTTTAATTAATCTTTTTTCATTTATTTATATTCTTCGTAGAATTGACGATAAGTTTAAACTTTATTTGTTCTTTTTGAGCTCTCAAATATCTTTTGTTTTTCAACGCTTAATTGGAACTAAAGCGATTATCCCAGCACTGATCTGGCTCTACTGGTTTATTCCAAGTCGGGGGACCAGGCTTTTTCTTTCATTCTTATTTTCTATAACTCACGTATTCCTACTCCCTCCCTGTGTTGTCTTCACTTTTTTTCAGCTCAAAGATAAAAAAATTAAGCAATATGATGTATATGACTTTCTGTTTCTGATTCCTCCGTTCATTGGTTTTTTCAATTTCATTGTATTCAATAGTTTTGTCGTAGAAGAGGCTTTGCGGGGCTTTGAGTTGATTGGAACAAGCTATGCTTGGCATGTTTACTTTTCTTTCTTGTTGATGGGGTTCTCACTACTTTGCCCGAAGGATATTTTAGTTAAACCATTTGTTCTCCATTTTGTGCTTCTATTTCCACTTCTTGCAATCACAAGTGTGTTTATACAGTACAACTATGGACTCCACTGTATTTACCGCGAGTTTAAAGTCCCTTATTTTATTATCTCTATGACATATTTTTTAATATTTCTGAGAGTCTGTGGAGAAAGGGTGACATTACCCTATTTGAAGGGATCCATCACATTTTCTATATTGGTTTTGTGCTTTGTTGTTGGTGCAAACTCTTTTGTTCACTACACCAACTGGACAAAGGTACTCGACAAGGTTTCCGGAGATTCAAGGAGCTGTTGGAGTCCTTTGGATCTCAATATGATTGCAACCTTTGCCTCTAAAAAGTTCTGGGGGTGCTATGAAATGAGCTCTGACACCGCAGTACAGTTTCTTCTTGAAACAAATCAAAACACTGTGACAACAGTTTTAAATACAAATTATAATGAAATAAGTTGTGATGAGCTAGTTGCTGAACAAAAGTTTAATTTACTTTTTGAGCCACATGTCCCGTATGAGTTTCTTTTCAATTCAATACTTGATTTTAGCACGATTGATTCCCGTCAAACAGAAAGTAGATAACATGAAAAATTTTAAAATTGTAGAGATTGAAATTAATAGTAAGTGCAATTTAAGTTGCACTTACTGTCCTAATCACTACAATGACGAAGTTAAAAATGAGGATATGGGCAAGGGAACTTTTACTACAATAATTGGCCAGCTAAAGGCCATCGATTTTCGGGGAAATATTACATTTGAATTCTATAATGAACCTCTTCTATCAACAAGGCTCGTGAAGTTCGCAAAGCAGGTCAAACGTGAACTGAAGGATTGTAGCATTATCCTATATACTAACGGGACGCTGCTCGATTTAAAATATTTCAAAGTACTTGTTGCTGCCGGTATACATAAGTTTATAGTTACTAAACATGAAGTAATATCTTCAGACTACAAGTTTGATTATACTTACTCTCGACTTAATACCGACGAAAAAAAAATGGTTGACTACCAGCATCACTCAAAGATTGAGAAAACGAATAGAGCTGGAAATATACCGCAAGCAGAATGTGACAAACTTCCATATTTCCTACCATGTCTAATTCCAAGTTCTATCATTACCATCGGACATAATGGCGATATCATTTCCTGCTTTGAAGATTTCCACAAAACTTTTATTTTAGGGAATATTAATGAAGAAACAATAGATGAGATTTGGCGGAGTCCCAGATACATCCGTTTTAGGCGGGATCTAACGTGTGGACTTCGCTTCAA
>JAGLCH010000241.1 GCA_023146355.1 Bacteriovoracaceae bacterium
AATGTACTCCATATTGATGGCGATACTTTAAACTGCACCCCTTCCAACCTTAAATGGCAAACAAAGTCAGAGGGCCGTAGGTTGAGAAACAACGGTAAGCGGAGAGGTGTCTGTAAAGTTAGTAGCAGAAACGCATGGATAGCCAGTATAACGGTTGATGGATACGTGACAGGTTTAGGATATTTCCCTTATACCCCAGAAGGTAAAGAGGATGCTTATAAGGCATATGCTAAAAAATATAAATCAGTCTATGGCGTTAGTCCCTGGTAGGAGAAATCTATGCAAGTCCATATTGCCATTTACACTTTCTTCCTCTGCCTCTTACTTAGTTCGAGTTACGCTGAGGCGATGCGAACTACTGCCAAACTAGGGCAAAGAAGAGAATTTAGATATCAAGATTCTGACATTCTATATATTATTTACACAACACCATTCGGCACTGCATGTTACCTTAGAGATGAGATAATAATCGACTGTGCTGAATTGTAGCTTTAAGGAGCGACCCATGGCCACATCAGAGTTAGTTAGGAAATATCCACCGAGAATAAAGTCCCCACTATTTAAGAAGTATTGGGAGCAATTCTTGAATGATATTGCAGTACGAGATAACTTTAAAGACAATCACCTGGCATTCCTACATATCTTATGTGAATTGCTGGTAGAATATGAAGGACTCCAAGATGTCCTTAGAGTCTATGGCCCAGTTGTAGAACATACTACAGCACATGGAGTTGTCACTCATAAAGTCAGGCCTGAAGTGCTACTGAGAGATAAAGTACTAGTAGAGATACGAAACTACTCCAAGCTATTAAAGGTTGGATTATTTGAAGATACTCAGATCCGCAATAAGAAAGATCCAGAAGATGATTGGGCGTAGTTATATCTTATAAATTATAGAGATATTTACCTATCTATCCCAGAGATGCTTCCACCAGGAGTTAGTTCCATGACATATCCTTTCGACCCAGAAGAGTTCCCCAATTGTAAAGGTGGTATGGATTACGCATACGCTGTACTAGACGATATCATCCCGACTAGTATCTACACCTACGCAGCGTGTGAGAGATTCATGGAAGATATTGAAAGGGTCGATGATTTCGTACTCAGGTGGGATCTTGCCGAGAAGTTTATGCGATTGTTTCAGAGATTCAATCACGTAATCGGAGAGTGGGACACACCTAATATCGTCTTGGAAGGATGGCAGAAATTTCTCTTTATGAATGTAGAGTTATTTTATTATGAGAAGAACAATAAGCGAAGATATAAGTCGGCCCATTTAGAAGTAGGTCGTGGGAATGGAAAGGCCCTACCACTGGATACTTTGGTGTCTACCCCATCCGGTTTGATTGAACTAGGCGACCTGTCCATTGGCGATCAGGTGTATGGACAAGATGGTAAGGCATGTTTCATCACCAATGAGACAGCTATCCACACCCCAGAGCAATATAAAATAACCTTTGCTAGTGGTTTAGAACAATTGGCAAGTGGAAACCATGAATGGTTTCTGGCCCAAGATGGTGCCACACCTTTAATAAAGAATACTAAAGATATGTTCGAGTCCACTGCCACTCACCGTATTGAACTAGCGACTCCATTTGAAGGGACTGAAAGTGACCTACCAATAGACCCTTGGGTACTTGGTTTCTGGCTAGGAAGTGGGAAAATTGGCCAACACATCCTTAAATGTGGCATTGCCGATGCCAAAGATGTCCTGAAATATGTTGAATC
>JAGLCH010000242.1 GCA_023146355.1 Bacteriovoracaceae bacterium
TGAGAAATATCTTAATAAATTTTCCTTGGGTTAAGATTTACCCAAGGCTCCTGGCACCTTGAGGAGGGCGTTATCTTTCCGTTTTCTTCTGTATTGTGTCTACCAGTAGAATAGGTATTCTATTGCGTAGAGTGGAAGGTTTTGAAGAGTTGTTTGTTCAAATGTCTCTTCAGAGTACTCTGCAGTTGAAGTTTTAATCGCAATGTTTGGCCTCTTGCTTTTACAGAAGTACTGTAGTGATTTTAAGTGTCCACTTGCTGAGGATTTTACTTCGATAGGGATAATCTGATTTCCACTTTCAATAACGAAATTAATTTTTGCCTTTTGCGTGCCTTTGTCTTTTAGATGGTAAAAGAGCTCCGGTGCATTTGTTGAAGACTCGCCCCTTGCAAGATGCTGCGCAACGTATTGCTCTGCGAGAACTCCTTTAAGGTTGAATTGATTTTTAAATTCAAGATCAATTGCCTCAAGACCTAGGCCAAGGCTTGCTCCAAGTAGGCCAATATCAATAAAATAAGGCTTAAGGATTCTGTGATCTGCTTCTCCTGCTAGGGGAGCTGAATTTCCATCGGTATGAATGCATTCGAGAATAACTCGTGAATCAACTAGGAGTTCAAAAATTCGTTTGATATCTCGTGAGCTTGATTCTAAATCTAGCTTTGAAAAAATAAGTTTTTTCCCAACATTATGTGCAAGAGTCGAAAATACTCTTGATATACGCTGAACATTTACTCGTCGATTGTATTTGGGAAAGTCTGAATTGTATGTCTGTGTTATTTGGAGCTGTAGATTACGCATCTTAACAAGACTTTTTGATTCCGAAAATTCTTTAACCGCTTCAGGCATTCCTCCGACATAAAAGTAGTCTCGCAAAGTATTTAGGGCGACGGCATGCAACTCGGGTGAAAATTCTTTATTCATCAACTTTTGGTCTAAGTAGTCATGACCTGTTGCCCATAAAAACTCTCGAAAAGTCATAGGCCCTAGATGATAGAACTGGACTCTGCCAACAGGAAATGAAAACATATCTGACTTTAGTGCGATCTCAAGAAGTGAGCCTGCTGCAATAACTTTGAGTTGTGGTGCCTGTTCGTAAAAATAACGCAGGAGTTTAAGCATCTTGGGAGACTCTTGGATCTCGTCAAAAAAGATCAAGGTATTATCATCGATTAGAGTTTGCTTTTTAAGTTGAATCTCATCAAGTAGTGCTTGAAGTTTGAACTCATCCTTCTTGATACTAAGAAGTGATTCAATCTCAAAGTTAAACTCGATGAGTTTGATCTGATTTTCCTCACAAAAGAGCTTAACAAGTGTCGATTTTCCAACCTGCCTTGCCCCTCTAATGATGAGAGGTTTGCTTTTAGTATCTTGATACCACTGTTTGAGGTAATTTGTTGCATGTCTTTTCATAGGGAGGATTGTAACATGTTAAAAGTTCGA
>JAGLCH010000243.1 GCA_023146355.1 Bacteriovoracaceae bacterium
CCTGCCACCTATTTACAAAGCTCTACTTTGTCTCTTTCAATAATCGTGAATGTCCTTAATTGCTTCTCTTTATTTTCCTCCTTTCCTTCTTCTAATTTTTGTAACCCTTCCTTCAATTTTTCAGGCACCCTCGCAACGAATTTATTACTTCCTCGGCCCAAAACTGACTACACCTATCAAACTACGTGAGAGAGGGGTAGTCAGTTTTGATGGCCAAATTTCCTAAGTAATAACGATGCGTTAGGTCGCCGCCAAAAAGTGGTGATGTCCATGGTGACGGGGTAGTGTCCACATCGTAGCATCTATTTTTGGCCAAAAATGTCTCCTAACTTTTTTCGTTCTCCCTTAAATAAAACCTCCGATTCTTCAAGCTGGTAGTTGCCATTAAAAATTTTAGGATTAGAAGCGAACATAATTCGATTCAAATACCGCTCTCCTAAATCCTCTTCTACAAACTTCACATAGCTATCTAGCAACGAACTAGATGCGAAAAAATAGATCACATAGTCGTAATCTGTTCGAGTAAAATAGCTCTTAATTTTCCCTATTAACCTCGATCTTGATTTACGAGTAATCTCAAGCTCAAAGGCAATTGAAAAATTGCGTCCATTTTTTTGTCCGTAGAATGAAGCGTCAGGGATAATAGAGTTTTTGGAATAGTGCTCGTGCTCCATCATGACTCTATCAATGGTATCCAACTCTAAAAACTTCCTAGATAGCTCACTGGATTTAGCATCATGAATTGGGCTATCGCCACTATCAAATAGTAGCTTGTTGTTACCCGACGATACCTTGAGTCCCACCTCAGAAAAATAGACGTACTTCTTCCTTGAGATAGGCTCAACTATCGATTCTAAAATGCCAAAGCTTTGAAGCCTCCTTATCACCCTTGCAAATGAAACGTAGTGACTTGGACAAGTCGAAGCTTTTAGCAGTGACCTAATGTCCATAATCTTCCACTTTAGAAGTGGAGTTAGATAATCCAGATGTACGGCATTAATCCCCATAAATTGATTCATAGGCCTCCTTCAAAATGAATGTTGGTATTGATTGAAACTGCGCTAACTGCTCATGACTAACCTCCTAGCAACAAAAAATATTGTTTTGCTACGAGTTATAGGAAAGTTGTTTATGGAATTACAAATAATATTTTACAGATAGAAAGGTATCTTACTGATTATATGTTCTAGGAAGGCAAAAATTGAGAATAGCTTAAGAAATATGAAGCTAATTATGATCCTGTGATAAAATAAAAAGATGATTCTAGCAAGGTGCGCACTTATTTGAAAAAACCACCCTAGCATGACACGCTGCAAAGCAATCATTTCTCTTCACCAAGCGTATCAGTCATAATCCTAGTCTGGCAGCTTCACATCGTCTAGTCTGTAGTTGACATTACTTGGTTACACGATATGCAAAAAAGAGGAATATCAAAACAGCGAGTAGGGACAAAATAATTATTGCCTTACCAGTTATAAGGGCTGAAGTAATGAGGCCGATAGAAAGCAAAATACCTGTTGTCAGAAATAGAAATAGTTTTTCCTTCTGTCTGTTCTTTTCCAGCTTTTCCATAAGTTGAGTAACTGTGCAAAACCTTAAAATCGCTATCAAAAAGATTATCTGAACTGGTGGAATGATGTAAGCGATCCAAGGTGAAGCTGCCTTCAGCTGTGGCATGAACACAGAAGCTCCTACTAAAATAAAGACTGATAGTATAAAGAGCAGCTTCCCTAGTAAGTTAAGTCTGACACGAAGTAGGGCGTTACATTCATTACAGTGACTTGGTTTCAGGTATGACGAACTAGAAAGTAAAGGAAAGATATTGAAATTTTGGCATTTTGGACAAATCAATTTTAGCTTCATAGGAAGGCTCCTTTATATTTGGTGTGCAGATATTAAATAGCTATTGAGAGCAGAATTTAGAAACTCTGTGACTGCTAGTTCTGCATCATTTGAAGAGTGCATTGAACATTTTTCAGATATGTATAAATCAGCGATTTCCCTGATCGAAAGCTTTCCACTGCAAAGGCTTAGTATAAATAGTTCATCACTACTAAGCGAATAATACTTATCGATGGATGGAATGGGGACAACACTGTCGATAACATCAATCTCAGTAAAAGTTTTTAATGGTATTATGCTTTCAATATCTGTGGAGCCAAAACTTAGAACACTGCTTTTGTGGCGCTGTGAATCTGACCAGTTGGATAGAATTTTATTTTTCCTTAGTACGTTTGACCACTCGGTCAACATATTTAGTCTGGTGCCACAAAGCTGCTTTATTACAATACTTGCTGGCAAGTGAGGCAAGACTTTGTTCATCGCATCTTTTCGTGCGAGATAAAATGTCCCCTTCCAGTCCATCAATGAGGCTCTACTCATTCCTTCAGGCAATACAAAAACGCTATCATTCGACGAAGCAGAAAGGAACTCTAAGTCTAGAGGTTGCATTTTATAACTCTTAAGATTCTCGGCAAGCTCCGTCCCGAGATATGGAGACATAAAGCAGCACGTTGCTTCAAAGATACCGGGTGCCATAACAATCAATTTCGTCATTAGATCAATTGATCTTTGTATCGATTCTGGCGAATCACCAGGGCAGCCTATTATAAAGTTGCTGAATAAAGACTCAAGCCCAAACTCAACAGCCTGTGTGACAGTCTCCTCTACATCTTCAATAGAAATGCTCTTATTGAGACGAGATAATATCTCAGGGTCACCGCTCTCAATGCCAATTTGTAGTCTAACAAGTCCAGCCTTGATCATAAGAGGCATGATTGTCCTATCAGATGAAAAAATATCGACGCGGCCTTCACAAAACCAAACAAAGTTATCTTTAAGCTCAGAATCATTAATAACGAGATGGCAAAAATCTTTTAAACGTTGGGTGTTCGCAACAAAACAATCGTCAACAAAAAGAATTGATTTCACTCCTCCGTTCTTAACAAGTTCACAAACATCCTCATATATTCTTGCCGCAGAAAGCTCCCTGTATCGACTCTCAGACCGGCCTTCAGAGCAAAAAATGCATCGGTATGGGCAGCCCCGACTTGTGATCAGTGATGCTGCGCTCTCCTCTGGGCAGAATTTTGAATACAGGTCATAGTCTAATTTTGGCGCCTTACTTAAATCATAATCGTGACCTAGGTTACCAGGTATAATTTCGCCATTGCTCTTAAAGTAGGTATTAGTAAAGGTATCTTTTGGATTTTGCAAAATCTCTTGTTGAGCGATTTCACAAATCGCATCCTCGCCATCTCCTGCAACAACATAATCAATGAACCAATTACTAATTAATTCGAAAGAGTCAACAGAAGCATGCGGACCACCCAGTACGATCTTAACATCTGGGAACATTACCTTAATGCACTGTGAAAACTTCAGAACATTATGGACATTGTCAGAATTAGTATAAAAGCCAATGACCTTAACTTTCCTTTCATTGATAATGCTGTAATCAAAGTAAAGGTTTGATACTGAAATGGTTGAGGCTTCAATGCCTATTTGTTTTAAAGACGCTGCAAGATAATATTGCCCTAGTTGGCCAAGCTTTCCAAAATACTCTTCTCGTACACCAAAAGAGCTAATATAGCAGTTAACTAAAAGAACAGTGTCCATTCTAGTAAACTTGAACAGTAACGAAATAAGTAGCGTGCGCAGCAGCACTTACAATAATGAGGTCACCCATTTGTCCTACATCTCTAAGCTCAGCCTCAGCTATGATTTGATCCTTTAGCTCTTTGGGTAGCTTTAATTCAGAAACGAACGCTCTCACCTTCTCTTTGTCATTGCGTACTTTCCATCCATCGTTAAGAATTTGATTCGCAATCTTTACGTCAATGGTTTTTCCAAAGTCACTTGTAAATGCGGGTGCTTCACTTCGTTTTCCATCCACTTGGAGCCAGAGCTCTTTGACTACCAAATCAAAAGGAATTTTTGACTTAGGATACTTGTCGCCCAGCCCCTGTGAGATTAATTCGAGCTTAACTTTCTCAATAATTCTTTTATCAGTTACCTTTTTATAGTAGCGATCCTTGCATTTGAGATCTGCATCATCCTTTTTTACTGAATAGCATGTATAAAGTTCACCAGCTTCAACATTAAGAGCAACAAAGCAGGATAAAACAGTAGAATAAAAGAATGAAGGCACATATTTATTCATAACGAAAGCTCCATGAGACAAGTAACTGCGTAATGCAAATTAGTAGAGTTAACAACTTAGAGTAGTGAATTAGAAAAAAATTCCAACTATCTTCCAGTTGGATGTAAAAATTAATTATGGCATACTAAATTTTCATTACTATCTAGCC
>JAGLCH010000244.1 GCA_023146355.1 Bacteriovoracaceae bacterium
TCAACCCAACCTTTAAAATTGTTAATCGATCCTGGGATAATAATCTGGACGTCTTTACTAGCTAAAGCATCCATTTTACTAATGTAGCGCTCTGAAAGTTTTAGATTAAATGCTTTCTCTCCCCCATCAACATTCATAGCATAAGATATTTTGCGAATAGATTCTGCAGAGGCCTTTGCAATAGTCAGAATTTCTTCAACCTTCCCTTCAGCGACATTAATTCTTCGTTGCATCTCACCTTCAGAAATATTGATCATTTCCCGCTTCTTTCCTTCACTCTTATTTATTCGCGACTGCTTATCTCCTTCACTTTTTTCAATAATGGCACGTCGCTCACGCTCAGCATTCACCTGTTTTTCCATGGCATTTTGAACAGAGTGAGGAGGAGTAATATTTTTAATTTCATAGCGGTGAACTCGAATGCCCCAAGACTCACCTGCAAGATTGAGAACTTCTACAACTTTAGAGCTAATTAAATCACGCTCCTCAAATGTTTTATCAAGGTCAAGAGTCCCAATAATAGAACGAGTAGTAGTCTGCGCCAATTCAATTGCAGCATACTCGTAATCAGTTACTCCATAACTCGCTTTTGCTGGGTCCATCACTTGCATATAAATAACACCATCGACGACGACGTTAACTTCATCCTTTGAAAAGCAATCCTGTGGCGGAACATCGGTTGTTCTCTCTTTAAGATCTTGAATAAAACTAACCTTATCAAAGAAAGGAATAAGTGCATGAAATCCAGCATCAAGAGTTTTATGGTAGCGCCCAAGTCTTTCGACAATATAAGCACTCTTAGTTGGTACAAGTCTAATAGACTTAATGAACCCGAGAACAACAGTAACAAAGCATAGTCCCCAGAATAATAAATTTAAGATATCAAATATATTCATGTTCATAGTATTTCCTTTCTACTTAATAGGTCTTGCGAATTTTTCAGCACCTTCAAAGAATGCCTTAACGTTTGCCATCTCTGCCGGAAGTACAGAGATATCTGCATTGTCCATAACGTTTCCGACTTGCTCGATGTACTGTTCAAGAAGCTGCATTTTCATCGCCTTCCCACCGCCAGGCGCATTAATGGCCTCGGCAACCATACAAACACCTTCGGAAGTCGCCGTTGCAATAAGCTCAATCTCTTTAGCTTGTCCCTTTGCTTCATTGATCCTTTTAAGTTTTGCGCCTTCAGAAATATTAATCGCCTCAGTTTTTAGGCCTTCTGAAATTCTAATCTGACTCTCCTTGTGAGCTGTTGCCAAAGTGATTTCTGCTCGCTTCTCTCGCTCAGCTTCCATTTGCTTTTCGAGGGTAGACATAACATGAGCTGAAGGACGAATATTTTTTATTTCATAGCGGAGAACTTTTATTCCCCAAGGATCGGATGCCTTGTCTATTTCTCTAATGATTTTGTCATTAAGTTCGTCTCGTTCAGAGAATGCTTTTGTGAGACTAAGCTTTCCAATTTCTGACCTCATCGTGGTTTGCGCCATATTGATAGAAGCATTTCGATAATTGCCGATCCCATAGCTCGCTTTTTGTGGGTCTGTTACCTTAAGGTAAACGAGACCATCAACATCAACTTGCATGTTGTCCTTTGTAATACAGGTCTGGGATGGGATATCGAAAACTTGTTCACGTATTTCGTGCTTGTAGGAAACGCGATCAAAAAATGGCAGTAGGAAATGAAATCCCGGATTTAAAATTTTTCGAAACTTCCCTAGCCTCTCAACAACGTAACTCTCACGCATTGATACAATTACAATTGTATTGTAAATTATAAACAACGCAACAATGGTTAGTAGTGTAAATACTGTAAGCATTTTTACTCCTTTTTTATTAGATCGACTTAACGACCCATTTGTTTCCGTCTCTTTTCTCAATTATAGCTTTCTCTCCAACAGAGAACTCTTCATCACTTCTCGCCCCCCACGTTGTATTGCGAAAGCGAACCCTTCCTTCTTCGTGAGGTAATATCTTTTCAATAACCTCAACACATGAACCGATGGCATCCTCATCTTCATCAACAATCTGCTTATAAGAATCACCCTCAAAGAACTTCATAAAAAAAGAGCGCAATACAAACATCATAAAGATAGAAGAGATGAACCACGTGATAATTGCAATTGGAATCGAGGTGATGATACTAAAGTGTACAAAACCTGCAACCATAATTGCAGCGAACCCCAAGAAAACGACAATCCCGCCTGGAATGACTGTTTCAAGTAGCATTAAAATGGCACCTAAAATAAGCCAGATAATATGCGCCTGCATTAGACATCTCCCTTGATAAACATATTTTTAATAAAGATAAAACTCGATTTTAAAACTCTAAGCTCCTCAGCAACTTTTTCAATATACTCACTTTCCTCGAGACATAATTCTCTATCGCTCTTTGCCAAAAAAAACATTATCCAAATAATAAAATGTCGAAGGTGAAGATTTTTTTTGAGAATGTCGCTCAGATCAACCATGCTGTAAGGACTGTGGATATGTTTTTTCAGCGCTCTTACTCTCTTACTGTCGCCCATAATCGTAATAATAAAATTAACAAAGTTAAGCTCAGTACTTAATATTTTTCCATCGACTCCAATGAGTGAATACAGATAACAAAGCATGATTTCTTTATACTCTGCCTGCTCAGTTTGATTTAAATCAGTAACAAGTATGTCGTGAATTGAAGAATTAAATATTTTATCGGAGTAAGTTTCGATATGCCCTCTAATAATAGGATCGAGTAACACCATGTCTAACTCATTCTTATCAAAAAGAACTTCGAGCTTAACTAAGTTCTTCTCCTGCCCCTTACAATTCACCAGCTCATCGATAGTAACTTGGTAGAGATCGGCAAGTCTTATGGCCATATCAATCGGAAGCTTTAATCTACCTGTCTCATAATCCTTAATCATCAGAGTTCTGAGTTCAAGAGTGGACTCAACCTCTTTTTGGGTCATCCCGGATTTTTCTCTCGCCGATTTAATGGAATTCATGATTAAACGTTTCATGTACATTACCTTACATGAAAACCAACAAAGTGTACAAATATGTACACACGCATTCAAACGAAAAAAAAGCCCCAAGTCTTTCGTGGGGCAATTCCTACTTTAAATATATTAAGAGATAACTTTTAGTCAGTGTATGGGTTTGGAAACATCTCTTCTAGCTCAAATATTATATCTTCATTTACAGTTCGCCACTGCTCATTCCAGGAATTCATTTTCCACTGATATACCATTTGTCTTGCTTCAGCAGAAGATATCAGGTCATTTCGGAAAGCTTGATACACAGGCCATTCCGGTCTTTCATAGATGTTCATGAAATTTTTATCAATAGGGAAAAGATTTGTGATGTGATTTGATCCTCCAATACTAAGGGGGATAATATGATCAATCTTATAATTACTACGGTTACTCTTTTTAAGGCCGTAACGCTCGATAACTTGTAGTTTTGTTGAATACTCTACTTTACGCGTACAGATAACAACGCTAGTAGGTCCTTCTCCATAAGTGGCCCGATAGTCTGGATCCTCAGTTGTACAAATGTCTCCTGGGCTTAATTGCGCATTTGGAGCTTGTGGAGACGTAGCAAAAACAGTTGATGAAATTAAGAGAAATAGTAGTAGAAAAAATCTCATGGCGACCCTCATGTAAAATTATTTGGATAAGGTAACCTACTCTCATAATCATCAAATTACCACTCAGTGCGTAAAAAAAATCAGGCATAATGTAATATGATCATATGACCCCTAAGATACAGCTCCTATATATCTGATTATTGGATCATTCCAGGAAAACTACCATCTGTAATATAAGGAGCTTCACCATATTGACTTTCGTAGAGGCCTGCAAGGTATTGAGTTACTTCACCTCTTGAGTTGGTGGGCCTCATAAAAAGATCATTATTTGATGCTTCAATCTTATTTTTAAAGATCTGATAGTTAGTTTCTCCGCGAACAAGTTTGAAGATTCTCATTGCATTTTCAGCACCTGGGTCTGAAATGAATGAACGTCGTCTCCAAGGCTCATTAACTAGGAACCATTTTTCCTTAACAACTTCAATCTTATCTGTTTTTTCACAAATTCTAAGACCTTTCGTAAGACCTTTACGAATATCATTTCCCTTTGCTTTAACAATCACACATTCTCTAGTCTTTGCTTCAAACTCTAGAACAGTTTCTTCAATGTCTAGTCGTTGAGACTCTCCAAAAGAGATTCTTTCACCAAGACTTTCGCTATTTGACTTACTTTCTCCATAAGATCCATCTACTCCAGCGCTAAATAAACCAAAAGCTGGAATTTTCATTCCAAAAGATGTCTTCCATCCCCAACTCTTACTAAAGCTCTTGCTCACTGTTGAGCTATTGTTAATTCCAACACTGATCGATCTCTGATTTGAACCACTACTATGTGTAGGCTGCTTTGTTATATCAATTACAAATTTTGATCCAGAGATACTAAGGTAAGCATATGGATCGGCCATACAGCGATCCTGATCAGATACATAGTTTCCAAGAAGCTTTCGCTTATTATTAACTCCTAAATAATAGTATCCACATAGCTTCTTTACGATTGCTGTCATTTTAGTATTCTTTCCAAAGAATAAATCTCCGGGTGAAGTGTAAGAGATTGAATCATCCATTTCATTACTCTTCATATTGATGATCGTTTTGAAATCATCCTCAGTTAAGAGTGGAGCATACTCAAGGCCGAAGGCATTCTTCTTTGCCCTTAGATAAGAGATCTTATCTATACCTCTCACATTTGTTAGCTTTTCACTTTTAATAAGTAGTTGCTCAAATAGATCATATGAGCTTACTTTGTAGGGAGACACTGGGGCATTATCAAGCTTAATTTTCTCAATTTTTGCAAAGTAAGTATTGATCTTGCTGCTCACTTCAAGCATTTTAGGCCCAACATTCACAAGAGTATCAGTAGTTATAGTATCCTTGCTTTCTCTTGTAGAAGCGAGGTTAGCAGGAATTGTAAGAATCATTGGCATAAGAGAGCTTTCAGGATTACTTGGTGATATCTCAGCAACAATATACGTTCTTGCACTCATATACTTAACATTATTAGTATTAAATTTTAGGTCGATGAAAGCTGAAACTTTGCTATCAATAACTTTTACTTCTACTGTTGAACCTGTAATGAAATTATAGTTTTCAAGAGTCTCATTGCTTAAGCTACCAACTCTCTTACTTGAAGCTGAAAGGAGTTGCTTAAGAGTACCTGTCAGAGTCTCACTCTTTGGAGAAAGAATCATCAGTCTTACTTTTAAATTTCCAGAATAAAGACGCTCATATCCCTTTTCTCCTGAATGCATATATCCACGATTAATTTTCGGCTCAAACTCAACTTTAAAAGTTTTTACAAAAGACATATCTAGGTGACGATTAACACGAAATTTTGAGCTATCATTTCCTACATACTTAAGACCAAATTTACTCGTATGTAACTTTGACTCTTGAACTGAGTTATAACTTGGAGGAAGTTCACCTAAAATGGTATGAGAATATCTATTTGTTTCCCAAGGGTTAATATAGAACTCACGTGATTGGGCAGCATCTATATACGCCCCCTCAAGTCCTTCTACACGAACATAACGCTTTATCCAATTAGTAGTTCTCTTTTTATCAAGGTTGTATTCTTCAACAAAGTAAGTTGTGATACATCCATCAGTGTTTGCTACTTTTGCATTACTCTCAGAGATAACTTCTCTATTTTCATCAAGAATTGTTACAGTGAATGGTAATTCTTCGACTTTCGTTTTTGTCACTGCATTTAAAATACATGTCTTAATCATCGTACGCATTGGCTTAACAGATGATGTTCCAACAAATGTTCCGGCATAACCATTGAATTGCACAGAAGGAGCTTTAAGTCTTAGCCCAAATGAAGACTCATCGTTTTGAATCATTGAAGCACTTTCAACAACTTCTCCGATATTGAATGATGGTAGTGCTGAGCTTTCTAGTGATCCAATTACTTTGAAACTTTTTTTATCTACTGTTACCATCCAATCTGCTCTGTCTAAAAACTTAGGAGCATTTGTCTCGTTTGGAGAAATACGAAGACCTAGTTTAAGGAAATCTTCATTATTTTGTGATGGAAGCTTAAACATTTTCAAAGAAATATCACTTACAAGCTTTCCATTTTTATCGATGTCTATTGAAAAAGTTTTTGGAACTGAAATAACTTCTGATCCCTCAAAAAGGAATACAGTTACATTGAAGTTACCTTTCTTAAATGCACCCTTTTCTACACTTGCACCTGTTACATTAAATCTTTCAAACTTAGGAGTTAAAGCAATCTGTCCTGTGAGAGCTGCTCCACCATTTCTAAGGCCTGCCGAACGTAGTGTAAGTTTTGGATTTTCTATAAAAAGAGTTTTTCCACCTTCTAAAGATGCTGCTGAAGTAAAGGCCTTTTGATTATCTATATTTTTAATTTCCTTATTCCAAGGATCAAATGTGAATTTAACTACTAGCTCTCCGCTATAATCTCCAAGGCCTGTAATGGTACGCTCTACTTTCAAAAATCTCTGCGCTGAGAAGAAGTCAAACTGAACAAAGTCATTCCACTCAATACATCCACGCTCATTAGAGGTAACTTCCACAGCTACATTATCTCCAGTCACATCAAAACGTTGACCAACGATACTCTTACCGTAAGCACTGTCTTGAAGACAGGTCTTAGCTACAAATTTTGTCTTGGTTGGAATTCCCCAATTATGATCTTCAATCTGACGCTCAGCACTTGAACTAAAGCTAGATGCAATAAATGATGCATCAATTCCGGCCGAAGTCTCTTCCTCAAGCCCTACAGAACAACTTGTTAAAATAACAGCTGTGCTTAGTGCCAAGATGTTGATTAGTTTGTTCGTCTTCATAGTTCATTCCCTGTAGAGAAGTTAGACACCTATCGATCTTTTGACGGCCTGTGGTCACCGTATTGACGTATTGTCAGTAACTTAGATCGCGGTATCACTCTTGTTACTATTATATAAAGCAAGAGTCGTGCCAACTATGAGTAGGGACAGTTATAAGTGATTGAAAATGGATGAATCGAGGATGGGGCTAATTGCAGTTAACAGAATCGGTTTTGCTAATCTCTTGAAAACGCTCTTTATCGTTGTCGGCCAGTGCCAAAATAAGAGAGCACAATTTCTCAGAATCAATATCTTTAATCGATTCCAATAGCTCATTTACCGATGTGTCTTCTTTCTTTTCCATCACCAACTCCAAATAATAAATATATACTATTGTAAGTAGATGTTGATCGAATAATCAAGTAAATATGGCCACACGGGAACTTAGAAGTCGCTAATTAAATCAACTAGCTCAGGGTGGTCGATAAATGGGTTTCGGTTGCCTTGGTAGTTTTCAATAATATTATTTCGGTCGACTTCCTTGAAAGATACCCTGTCCTCTCTGTTCCATTTTCGGAAAAACTGCTCTTGAAAAGTATTCACCTTTTTATCGTAGCGAAGAGCAAAGTAAAACATTGCACGAGCAAGGTCTCCCTTATGCCCATCTTTTGGCTCATAGCATACTCTTCCATTACGCTTTCCAATCACACTTTTAGTTGCTGTATCTGAAAGTTCAATTTCGCAAAAAGGATGACTACTGCGAGTAGAGTTCTCTTTACTTCCCGATGGAAAGAGATGATGAAGATCTGACTGAGCAACTCCAACAGCGCCTTTACTCTGGGGCCAACTGTGTTCACAATTCATTATCCGATTTGGTGGCAGGCCCTTAGTGCTTAAGCAGCGATCGGAGTAGACAGAACAAACTCTCCCACCGTGATTATCAATTTTAGAAAACATAATTCTTCGGGCAGAGTCATAGCTCATGCTCTTATGATTTTTGATAAGCGACTTAATCTTATTCATCAGCTGCCCACCGCAATTCCCAATAAGTCCCTTGTAAAAGGAATCGTATTGTACTTCTGCTAGGATCTCATTCCACTTCTCTCCACACTGAATACCTGTAAGAGTTGGAAATGGTCGATCGACAGATCTATCAATATCACCGCCATTAACAGTTAAGTGAACTTTGTTTATTATCCCAACGACTCCTCGAATCTGGTCATAGACCTGAATTTCCCAGCGACCGATTGCACTTTGGCCAATGAAATCAGAAAGTAGATTGCCACCACTGGCAATTATCATCAAGGTATCAGAATTTGTAACGGTCATATTGTGAAGGACAACGTAATCACCTAACGGAGAGGTCAAAGTGATTAACAAATCGCTTGTACGAGAATGCGTAATCTCAAGGGCAAGTTTAATAGTTTCAATTTTGTTTACGGAAAAGTCCTCAATCACATACCCTGTGAATCCTAAATCGGGAATGGCCTGGCCAATGTTTTCACGAGAGTGAGTCTGATCGTAGCTTAGAGCAAAAGCTCCAGTAACAAGAAGAGATAAAAATAGTGCTATAAGTAACTTTGCTTTCATAAAGTAAATCCTTGGGTGCTTTAAAACTATGAGGAAAGTACCCCATACCAAACAAGGCCACAAATAGGTGTGTAAAGATCACCTACCCAGCTGAAGTAATTTCCTTGATCACATTTTCTTCACCAAGAAGTACGACTATTGGAGTATGTTCAGGGAGCTCGCTTCTATCTATTGTTCCGTAACTTACAATAATAACTTTATCTCCATAATGGGCATGTCGAGCAGCAGCACCATTCATACAAATTTCATCTTCGTTACCATCAATAACGTAGGTAGAAATACGTGCCCCATTGTTGATATTATAAATTTCGACTTTCTCATACTTATGAAAATCTGCCGCAGCTTGAAGCTTAGGGCAAATGGAGATAGACCCCTCATAGTTAAGATCAGCACCTGTCACAGTTGCGCGATGTAGCTTGGAGCGCATTACTTCTACATTCATTTTAATTCCTTATTTTCTGTTACTTATTAATGATTGGTTAATCCCTGCCAGTACAAGGTCAGGAATAATTTCGTCGAAAACACCACACTCTGAGTACATTCCAGCAAAGCCACCTGTACCAATAATATAAGGTAATTCATCCTTAAAATTTTCATTAGAGATGCGTGTTGTAATTTCTCGTATCGCACCAAGATGGCCGTAATACAATCCTGCCTGGATGCTCTCAACAGTTGAGCGCCCACAGGTTTCCAAAGGAGTAACGATTTCAACAGATGGCAACTTAGCAGCTTTTTTTTGAAGAGCTTCCATTGAAGTTTTCATCCCTGTTAAGATTGTTCCACCAAGATACTCACGATTTTTACTTACAGCGCAAAAAGTTGTTGCTGTGCCAAAATCCACAATGATAATATTTTTTTTTGGATAACGGTGGACTGCTGCTATTGCAGTAGCAATTCTATCTGCTCCAACCTCTGCAGGATTTCGATATTTAATTTTCAGCCCGGTCTTTGCACCTGGACCCACACAGTATGGGTCAACATTGAAATATCGCTTACAGCAATTTTTAAGGGAGTGATTGAGACTTGGAACTACAGAACAGAAACCAACATCAGTGACAATAGAGGGATCAATTCCATTCTCTCTCAGAACGGTTCTAAGAAAAAGTCCCATTTCATCGGATGTTTGTCCGATGGATGAAACTTTTCGAAATTGAAATTTAAGTTTATCACCATCAAATACACCGCCATATATTTGGCTGTTTCCCACATCAAGACAAAGGATCATAGCACTCTCTCCTCAATTAAATTATAGAGAAGAGCAGCTAGCTCTTCTTTTGTTTCCCGAACTATGGCCCTTCCACTTAAGTTATAGGTCGTTGTTCGGTGTGATTTTATTGAAATATCATTAAGATCGTTATGCACTATAAAGTCAGGAGCGCAGGACTTTTTCAATTTCTCAATCGCCGCCATACGAACTAATTCATCTTTTGAGTTGGTCAACTTAAAGCCAACAAGCACCCCATCTTGTAACTTCTCACGAATTCTACTGATGAGCTTAGGAGTTTTTTTAAGCAAAATAGAGACATCATCTTCAGAGTCAATTTTAAGTAAAGAGTCAGGAGAAAATTTCTGACCTCCAATTGAGACTGTATCTACGGTATAATCGCTAACAGCAGCAAGATGAATAACAGCGTCAAAAGAGACACGGTCCAAGGCCTCTTCAAGTAACTCAGAGAGATCGTTAAATCCTAAAAACTCATGAACTGATGCCTTCAAATTGCACCCTGTGGCCTTTTTGCCTTTAAGCACTACAACATCAGCATCACGACCAATAAAATAATTTACAAGAAAGGCACCTGTGGCACCAGAACTGGTATTAGAGATAGAACGAACTCCATCAATCCTTTCTAACATTCCACCATATGTTATAAGTACTCTCATGAAATGGCCTCGTAAGCGGGAGTGACATTGTATTCGCGAACGAGTTTATCGTAGACAAGTGAAGGATCTGCGAGTCTTCCTGGGCCAGTATCTCCACAGGCCAAGATTCCATTTTCGGTGGGGAAAATGAATGCCCCCATATCCTCTAGTTTTTTTATCGATGCCTGCGTAATAGGATGCTCATACATATTTGTATTCATTGCGGGTGCAATCCAGTATGGCACTTTAAAATTATTTGCGAGAAATATACCACCGATTAATTCACCGGCCAATCCAGCAGCAAGTCCATTAATGGTATTTGCAGTGGCAGGATAGAGAAGAATAACATCCGCCCATTTTGCTAAATCGATATGGGCGAGCATTTTACTATCTTCAAACATCCCCGTGATAACAGGCCGATGTGTCAGCCCCTCAAGTGTGGCCTTTCCAATAAATTTTAAAGCAGCATCACTTGCCACAAACTGCACATCGCAGTTTGCCTTGATGAGTTTGGAGGCGAGGTAACAGGCCTTGTAACAAGAGATTGAACCAGTTAATTGTAAGAGTATATTAAATTTTGACATTATCTATTAACCTCACGCTACCAAGAGTAACTGCACCAAAACGACGTCCATGCCGTTCCTCAATGTAATCCACTTCAAACCCCTGCTCCGAAAGAGATGAAATGATTTCACAACATTTCTTATTCGAAGCTAATTCCTTACAAAAAGCAGGTGCAATTTTTCGGTGATGCTCTAAAAGAAGTCTGTTTCTAGAACTCATAGCAAGCCCATCGCTTTCACGAATGATTTCGCAGGGGACAACTTCAATATCCATAAAGAAGGCACTGACCATTTCACTAATGAGCAAGTATTGCTGATAATCTTTTTTTCCAAAAAATGCCTTATGTGGCCGAATGATATTGAAAAGTTTCATAACAACAGATAGTACTCCATCGAAGTGCCCAGGGCGATGAGCACCACAAAGCTCTGAACTCACGCTATTTTCTAATACTCGGTAACGATAGTTATCTGAGTATAAGAGTTCGTATTCGGGGAGAAATACAAAATCAACTCCTCTCTCTTCAAGCATCTGAAGATCGCGTTCAATAGGCATAGGGTAATTGCTCAGATCATTTTGATTATTAAACTGAGTTGGGTTTACATAAATACTTACGACAGTAATATCCGTATTTTTTTTGGAACAATCGACGAGCGAAAGATGCCCTTGGTGAAGAGCTCCCATTGTAGGCACAAAACCTATCGATTTATTTAATTCTTTAATCTCTTTTTCAAATACTCGCCACTCTGACAGCGTTTTAAACACCTGCATTAGTAAGACTCCTCATCACTAGGAAACGAAGTAGACTTGACCTCTGCGTTGTAATGGTTAAGAGCATTATGAATCTGTTCAAACCCATTCAAATATCTCTTTAAAAACTTTGGGCTAAACTCAGGGTCCATTCCCAGCATATCTTGTAATACTAGAACTTGCCCTCCTGTAACATTGCCCGCCCCAATACCAATGGTTGGGATAGATACACCGGAGGTAATAATCGAGGCCGTGTCCTGAGGAATACATTCTAAAACAATTGAGAAAGATCCAAGTTTTTCTAGTGTGCGAGCATGGGCAAGTAACTGCTCAATAGCAGCATCATCCTTGCCTTGAACTTTCATTCCACCAAACTGATGAACTGATTGAGGAGTAAGACCTAAATGACCCATAACAGGGATGCCTGATTTTATAATATGACTGATAATATCTTCATGCCCATCAACACCTTCAAGTTTCACTGCATTTGCGCCGGCCTTCAAAAGTTTTTCAACGCATTCCATAGAATGAAAAAGTCCCTTTCGGTAACTTAGAAAAGGTAGATCTCCAACGATAAATTTGGTAGGTGCCCCCTTTCGAACGGCCTCAACATGACGAGCGATTTCATCGATTGATACAGGAATTGTAGACTCATGACCATACATCACCATCGCTAGGCTATCACCGACTAAGATACAATCCACATCAGATTGTTCAACAATCTTTGCACTCCAATAATCATAACAAGTAACCATTGAGATTTTCTCGCCACGTTTTTTCATCTTCATAAAATCAAATACTGTTTTCATCAGTATCCTCCAGTTCAAACTTTCTGACGGCCAAAAAAGAGCGATAAAGATCCTTGTAGACATCAGGTATTGAGTCAATATTTTTAAGAATAGTTTTTTTATCTTCTCTTTCCAAAGGGCCAGTCAAGGCATTTTGCTGATCGCTTTTGAGGTTAGAGAATATCTGTTCCATATAGGGCATTAGATGTATTTCGGGTATTCGCATTTCAGAAGTCATAACATTAATAAATTCCTGCCATAAGATTGTTGTAAAGTTTCCGGCCATCACACACCAAGCATGATAGCTAGCTTTCGATCTTTTGTTTAATTTATAGCAAGGGTTGGGAAGAACAGGGATTACATCTTTTAGCTGGAGCATTCCCTCTTCACCAATTAGTGGAATGGATTGGTATTGTTCAATCGTTAGCAATTCTCCACTAAAAGTCATTAAGGGGTGACAGCAATTTATTTTGGAAAAGGAAAGTGCTCCTGAAAAATGAAAGAGGTGCTTCGCATCCAGGTTAATCGAATGGGTTTCAATAAATGATAAAATAGAGTCATCTGTTATCATTAAAAGAATAACATCATGGGAGCAAAAAAATTGCTGAAAAGAAGTTTCACTTTTTCGATCCCAAGATCCAAAGGAAAGATCTAATTGGGAGAAGAAAAACTTAAAATGTTTGGCGAGCTTGCCATCGCCAACGATGCCAATTCTCGGCAGATCAAATTTGTTCATGGTACCTGTCTCTCGATCAAGTCCTAAAAGTCATAAAGTGCTGGCCCAATGGTCACCGTCACAAAGGATCGATGCCAAACTTATTGAACTAGCGTCAAAAAAATATGCTCTGAGTACAAATATGTCAACAAATTACGAATAAGACAGCGCGTTAAAGGTAATGATTTAACACCAAAACGCAAAAAGGCCCGAGAGAACGACTCTCGGGCCTTTTTATATATAAACACAAGCTGGTTTAAGTACTACTTACCGGGCTTGAGATTAGGGATAAAAACAATCGGGGGTAAAACTGGTCCACGGTCACCAAAAGTATTTTTTCCAGAAGTTTTAATAGTGTCCACAGCAAATGTAGAAGCTGAGAGCATAAGAGCAAAAGCGATAATTAGTAAGTTTT
>JAGLCH010000245.1 GCA_023146355.1 Bacteriovoracaceae bacterium
TATGTGCTTGCTCAGATTTCACATTAGCAGACCATCTGTTTGTAATTCTCTTGTTAAGTGATGCTACATAGCGGCCAGTATTATAGTTATAATCGGCCTGGGTCTTAACTCCAGACTTCTTGAAGTGTTTCGAAATCTTCATATTTATCTGACCTTGCGTTGTTACTTTTACTTCTGATTTAACATATGGATTTACCACTTTCACCATTACATAACGCTGAATAACTCGGGCAGAAAAGCGAATTTTAACATTCTTAGAAACCTGCATTTTTGCATCAGGACGGAGCGCCTGCTCTATAGTTCTCGCCTTTGCAAGTGCCGATCCTTTTTTCGAGTTCTTTAGTTCGCCAGAAAGACGACGATCAAAATATCTTAGAAATGAGCGTTCAATATATGCTTTTTTAGATGACTCATCAGGTGTGTTGTAGAGCCCAGTTGAATGGAGCCCCCATACCTCGGCATACTCTTCACGCTCTTGCCAAGAGTCTAAACGTGACTTCATAGACTTAAGTGTTCCGCTACGATCGTCTTTTAGGCGCTCACTTACTTCTAGCTCAACCTCTTGAACCATTGGTATATATCCAGTCTCATCAGTTGGAGTAAAATTAGCAGGTGTGCGAGCATATTTAATCTCTGCAAGTGGATTTAAGAGTGCTGGATTTAGCTCTACGTACTCCGCCATTGACTGGAATGACAGTGTTGCTAGTAATAAAAATGACACATGTCTAATGATTGGACAGTTTTTAGTGAATGTTTCCAATACCTTTCTCATACTAACACCTCGTTTTAACTTATTTAGTTCTCTCTCTCTAGCTATTAGTATGCAAACATCATACCATGATTTTCCCCATTTAATATCACAATGGTATGATCGGAAGAATAGGCCTGACACTGGAGTTCTATTGGGATAATGTTCAATTCATGAGTAGGGTAATCACCTGTAATTACATATTTCCCTTTGAAGAATTTACCACCTGTGGTGCCGTAGTTGGCCATGGTGAGGGAATAACTCTACTCACAAGCTTCTCCGAAAATAACACCAGTAATGATTCTATTGAAGTTTGGCCATTTTACAGCAATGGCGGTGCACCACTTTGGGCAAACTCTGTACTAAACATCAGCAAATTAGATTTTTTTGAGT
>JAGLCH010000246.1 GCA_023146355.1 Bacteriovoracaceae bacterium
TAGCTGAGTAAACTTCGAGGTAGGAGCAGAGGTTTCAAAATCTAGTTTCTTCGCAGGGGAGATGATAGTAAGCATATTAAAATCCTTTTACTTGTTTTAGCAAAGTGTTTTAGATTTGAGAAGTATCATGATTGTTCTACTTTCTTGGATAGGTTGTGTCGAGTATTGATAGAGTTTAACAGTTACTCCATAGTCAGAAAGTAATTTTGTTTTAATGCACTTACATATTAGAATTAAGCTCAACTAAAAAAAAGGATATATATGTTTTACAAATTATTAGCATTAGCTCTGACAATCATGATTTCATCCGTTTCCCACGGTAGTACTTTATTTGACCTGGCCGATTATGGTAAAGCTGGTCCCCAGAAAAAAGTATTTTATAAAAGTGATGCATTTAAAGGTGTGTCTTTAACGTTTGATAAAAACGAAGTTTTGCCTGAGCACAAGGTTCCATTTGATGCCCTTCTCGTTTGTATTAAAGGAGAGGCACAATACTTTTCAGGAAAAAAAGTAATTGTGATGAAAGAAGGATCTTTTCATAAAATAGAAAAGGGTGCACTTCACAAAATTATCGCAAATAAAAAATCACAGTTTATTTTAATTAGATAAATCTGAGAAAGAAATAGTTTTGCCTTCAATTGCAGGATACAATTTTCTATGCAGTTCTCGGTACGAATACCGAGAACTTGTGATAGTTTAGCTGTATGGAAATAATAGAAGATAGATCAGTGGACTCTTGTCAGGAAATTACTATTGTTGGGGGAGGCCCTGCAGGCCTTTTTTGCGCTTACCTTCTCTTAAAAGCAGGACATAAAGTAAAACTTTACGACCATTCTTCTGCTGTAGGTAAGAAGTTTCTTGTTGCAGGGAATGGTGGACTAAACATTTCTCACTCTGAAGATTTAAACTCCTTTTCTTCTCGTTACGGAAAGGATGCCAAACTCTTTAAAAAGTTATTAGGTGCATTTTCGCCTGTAGATCTAAGAGATTGGTGCACCGAGCTTGGCATTGAGACATTTGTTGGAACTAGTGGAAGGATTTTTCCCAAAGGTCTGAAGTCTGTCGAATTGCTATCTGCATGGATCGATAAATTAAAATCAAATGAAAATTTTAAACTTTATTTAAGACATAAACTCATCGGCATTACGAATGAAAAGAAACTAACTTTTGAAAATTGTGACAAGAAGATTATTGTCAATTCAAAAGTTGTCATCTTTGCACTAGGTGGCGCCAGTTGGAAAATAACGGGCTCTGATGGTTTGTGGAGTAAAGTATTAAGTGATTTAGGAGTTAAGCTTAGCTCCTTTCGTCCGATGAATTGTGGTTTTGAAAGAGTGTGGAGTGAATTTTTCAAAAGAGAAGTTGATCGCTGTTCTCTCAAAAATATAGAGCTGCGCTTTTTGGGGAAGACCGCAAAAGGTGAGATGATGCTGACTCCCTATGGCGTAGAAGGGGGAGTTATCTATGCTCTTTCAAATTTCATTAGGGATGAATTAATTGAGAGTGGGGTGGCCAAGATTACAATCGATTTGAAGCCTGGGCTCTCTCTTGAGGCCCTCACTCAAAAATTGGCCAAAAGATCTAAGAAATCCACATTAAGTAATCATCTAAGGAAAGTACTTGGATTCGATAAAATGATTTTTATTCTTTTGAAGGAGCTTCTCTCTCCAGAAGATTTTGAAGACGTTGATATCCTTGCAAAGAAAATAAAAAACCTAGAAATTGAATTATCTGCCACGCGTCCTATCGATGAGGCCATTTCTACTTCGGGTGGAGTTTGTTTTTCTGAGTTAAATGAGTTTCTTGAGTTAAAAGCGATCCCTGGCGTGTATTTTGCCGGCGAAATGCTCGACTATGAAGCACCAACAGGAGGATATCTACTTCAAGGTTGTTTTTCTTCAGCTTGGATGGTTGTAAAGGGGATCAGGTCAAAAGGTATTTTCCCTGATTCAAGAGAATAGTGTTAGTATCCAGCATGTTTAAAAGTCCAATGACCCAATGGGAAATCATATTAACTAAGCCTCTAGAAAAGCAAATCAAGTTTTTGAAAAAAGTTTGTAAAGTAACTCGTAATGATGAGTTGGTTACTAGAGAGGCCTTTTTCGACAACCTTAGTTTTCCCCTCACAAAAAAAATATTTAAGCTAGTTCGAAATGTTGTGGCAACGGGAGCTATCGATTTTAGCTTTCAACAAATAATTTTTGATCACTTCTTTGGCATTTGTGACATTTCAGATCTTTACCCTGAAGACCGCGAAGCAGAAAATAACATTATTTCTGGAGAGGGATACCATGTTTACACTGCTAGCTATACTGATTTAGATCTTATTATTGAATTCATCAAATCCCGTGATGATATTCACTCTCTTTGTGATTTAGGCTCAGGCTCTGGCCGCGCTCTCCTTTATATGGCACTTGAAATTAACCGACAAATCGAGTTTATGGGCCTTGAACTCGTAAATGATAGAGTTGAATATACCAATTTAATTGTCAAAAAATTTGAGCTACAAAATCTCTCCTTCAAAACCAGTAATTTCTTAGAGACACCAGAAGATTTCTTAGGCTTCGATAGTTATTATCTCTATGATCCTGTTGGCACAGATGATGTTTCATTGCTAATTTCATACTTTGAAAAGATGATTAATGATGGATCAAAGTTTTATATTCTTTTCCTTTCTGGCTGGGATGATTTGATGCTCGATGCCTTAAATGGCCTTGAGAGTCTAGAATTAATTGATTCTCATAGCAGTCGCAAACAAAAAGATCGTTATATCAACTTCTATAAAGTAATTTGAAGTCCTTAGGCTCCCCTGACACAAATTGAAGTCTTTTTTTAGAAATAGATGTTATTTACCTGTATGTTTTACACTTTTCTCAATATAACTGGGACTTAGCGGTGGAACCTGTGGCATTGTGACAGAAATTTAGAATATGGGAAAATAATGATTCAATTAAATAATATTTCAAAGCATTTTGGCCTTCAAGTTCTTTTTGATGACCTTGATTTACTCGTAGGTAAGAGAGAGCGTATTGGGTTTGTGGGAAGAAATGGTTCCGGCAAGTCTACCCTTTTTAAAATTATTCTCGGAGAAATGGTCGCCGATATGGGTGAAGTTGTTATTCCTAAGGGATACAAAATTGGTGCCTTAGATCAGCACATTAATTTTACAAAGCCTACAGTTCTTGAAGAATGTTGTCAGGTTTTATCTGAAGAAGAGCAATATGACTGGTGGAAGGCCGAGAGAATTCTCTTTGGTCTTGGATTTACTGAAGAAGATCTTGATAAGGACCCAAATAGTTTTTCTGGTGGTTATCAAGTACGTATTAATCTGACTAAGGCACTTGTCCAAAATCCAAACCTTCTCCTTTTGGATGAGCCTACTAACTATCTTGATATCGTCTCTTTAAGGTGGCTACGAGGATTTTTAAAAACGTTTAAGGGAGAAGTTCTTCTCATTACTCACGATAGAGACTTTATGGACTCTGTGTCGACTCATACTGCTGGTTTGAATCGAAAGCGCTTAAGCAAATTCAAAGGAAATACTACAAAGTTTTACGAACAACTCGCTGTCAGCGATGAACTCTATGAGATTACTCGTGTTGCTCAGGAAAAAAAGAAGAAGGAACTCCAGGGCTTTGTTGATCGCTTTGGTGCAAAGGCATCTAAGGCAGCGCAGGCCCAATCCCGAGCAAAGCAAATAGAAAAAATGGGTACGATTGCAAAACTTGATTCTGAAAATAACTTAGGGTTCACGTTTCATCATAAGGAATGTCCAGGGAAAGTTATTTTAGAAACTTTTAATCTGAGCTTTTCATATTCAGGTAAGGAAGAGGAAGACCTATTTAAGGATCTCTCTATTAGTATCGGCCGTAAGGATCGAATTGGGATTATTGGAAAAAATGGTAAAGGTAAGTCGACTCTTTTAAATGTGATTTCAGGAGAGCTTAAGGCAAGAACTGGCAGTATAACAAGTCATCCTTCAATCTCTATTGGCCATTTTGGTCAAACAAATATTGAAAGACTCAGTCAAAACAATAGTGTCATAACAGAGATCTCTGAGAGTAATCACGACCTTGGTATTGGACAGGTCAGAAAAATATGTGGAACGATGATGTTTACAGACGACCTTGCCAAAAAGAAGGTCTCCGTTTTATCTGGTGGTGAAAAAAGTCGAGTTATGCTTGGTAAAATTTTAGCAAGAAAATCTAACTTACTTTTACTTGATGAACCAACCAACCACTTAGACATGGAATCGATTGAGACCTTGAGTAAAGAAATTATACGTTTCCCTGGAGCTGTTATTTTGGTAACTCACTCGGAACTATTATTAAGATCCTCTGTTAATAAGCTTATAATTTTTCATGAAGGACGAGCTGACTTCTTTGACGGGACATATGATGAGTTCCTCGAGAAAATTGGCTGGGAGAGCGAAGGCAATTAACTTCTAATTGCTCATCAAGACTAGTCTTGACGAATTAAATAGGTAATAATTTACAAAACAAATCAACGGAAGATTATCAAATGTATTGTAATTGTAGAGAGATATCGAGTTTCTGGGATCAGTTTTGCGAGAGGATCTTTCCTATTCTGCAAGACATCTACAAAGGCAGCTCAAAAAGAGATATTCCCATGATCGAGGTCATTCGGAATGACTCTGTTCTCCACGGTTATGGAGATAGTAATGATTCCAAGCAAGTCCGTGGAAGAGATATCTACTTTATCCATATTGCTAATTGCACTTGCAAAAACAGACCGCTAATTAGGATGACAGAAAAATGCTTGGAGTTCGATGATGGTGCTCTTACTGATATTCTCTACCAGGCAGTTGTTATTCTGAAAGAGGGACGTCTTGGTGAGTTTGTTGTAAGTAAAAGTGATCCACAGCTCAAAAAATATAATTAATAGTGAGGAGGACGCTCATCTTCAAGTGATGAATTATGAGACCCACCTTTAGTCGACTGTTCACTCATGTTTTTAAGCATTTGTGTCATCTTTCCAATTTTTGACTGCTGGTCAGCTACAATAATATTGAGTTCATTAAGTAGTTCATCTTGATAAGATAGTTTAACTTCTAGGTCACTCACTCTATTATCTAAATCACTCATAGATTTCCTTGGTCTTGTAAGGGTGTTTTCTTTTGCACTCTATTAAAATAATATAGCTTAATCAAATGAAATATAATTGATATGTAAGTGTTACTCAAAGGAAAAACTAATGGTTAATATTTTTTTTAAAGTCCTCTCTGTTTTTTGTCTAGTGGTGACTGCTGCTCATTTCTATAGGCATGGGTATTATATTTTTTCCGTCATTTCAATTATGTTTCCCATCCTCTTGTTCTTTAAAAATAAATATGGAGAAATTATTTACCGATTTGGACTTTTCTTGGCAGGCGCTGAATGGATAAGAACAATCTTTATTCTTATTAGTCGAAGAGTAGAGTTAGATAGACCATGGGGACGAATGACCGCAATACTTTTTACGGTCGCTATCTTGCACTTTACTGTTGCGGGGATACTGTCGAAGAAAAAAAATAGTTAATTCTATTTAATTAAATACTGATGGAATTATTTATTGGTATAAAGGAGTACGAATGAATACATGGGTAATGATAAGTCTTATTTCAGCAATTTTCTCTGCCCTTGCAGCAGTTACACAGAAGCGTGTATTGAATCAAAGTAATCCCCTTCGTTTTACCACTGTACTCGCAATTTTTAACTTAATACTGCTATTGCCATTTCCCTTTATCTTTAGTTTTTCTTCCGTGAGTGTAAGTACTCTCGGTGTTGTTATCTTTAAAACGATGTTAAGTGGGACGGCATTTTTGATGGTGATGGAAGGCATTAAAAGAGCTGAAATAAGCAATGCTCTTCCGCTTTTAGTTCTGACTCCAGGTGTTGTTGCCGTCATTGCTTTTTTCTTTTTAGGCGAACAACTTTCATTTGGTGATATGGGAGGAGTATTGCTTCTTGTTGTGGGAGCGGGACTACTACAGTATTCTCCGAAGTCTCTTCGTCTTCTTGGGACTGCCAAAGAGCGACGAGGGATTTATTATATTTTAATAGCACTTACTATCTTTTCAATAACAGCAGTTTTAGACAAAGTTATTCTTAAGCGTTTTCGTGTACCTCCAATGGATTATTGGTTTTATCAGCACCTTATCCTCTTTGTTTTCTTTTCCCTTATTTCTTTTGTTGGAAGGCGAGATTCAAGGGGAGTTATTCAGGTGATGAAGCGCTCATGGAAGTTGATTTTAATCATTTCTCTACTTACTCTGGTCTATCGCTACTCATTTATCGCGGCAGTAAAAATGGCACCAGTGGCACTTGTTCTCTCTCTTAAGAGGCTTTCTGTTCTAATGGTGGCAATCTTTGGTGGAATGTATTTTAAAGAGCATTCGCTGAGAAGAAGGGCAATTGCGACATCTATTTTACTTGTAGGTGCTGGACTCATTGCTTTGAAATAGTTTTTCATGGCGCAAATTAAGTTTTGTAACAAAACATTTAATTAGAATGGTGGAAGAACTTCGAATGAAATGTCCTCTTCTGAAATCGGATGAATGAATTTGATCCAATTTGCGTGTAGGTGAAGACGGCCTGCCCTTGTACCATAGAGTGTATCGCCAACTATTGGAGCATGAAGACCTTTCACGTGTGCGGAGTGAACCCTTAGCTGGTGAGTTCGACCGGTTATGGGGGTGAACTGAATTCTGGTTTTTGACCCATCTCGCTTAAGGACTTTATAGTGGGTGATAGCACTTTTTCCGTGCTCGTAGCACACTAGCTGGTAGGGCCTGTTATCTAGATCAACTCTTAAAGGAAGGTCTATTATTCCTTTGTCTTTATCTACTTTTCCATTGAGCTGTGCGATATAGCTTTTCTTAATTGTTCGCTTCACAAATTGTTGTTGAAGGTGATCGTAACTTTTTTTACTTTTCGCGATGAGCATAATTCCAGAGGTGCATTGGTCCAAACGATGAACAATGAGGGGTCCGGTACAAAAGGGGTATCTCTTTTTTAATCTAGTTGCTACAGAGTCTAAAATTGTTTTTCCAGGAACAGATAACAGGCCAGATGGCTTATTTATTACCAAAAGTTCTTCATCTTCGTGGATAATTTCAATCTTAGTGCTTGCTCCTGCATTTTGTAGGAGTGGGTTGGGTGCCACTCTCATTCCTTTAAGCATGTGCCCCAAAATTGGCCTGCAGCGACTCTTACAAGATGGGTAAAAATGTGTGTGATTTCTTACTGCAGACTTTGGAGATGCTCCCCACCAGAATTCTGCCATAGCTAGTGGTATGAGTTCGTTTTTGAATGCATACTGGAGAAGTTTTGGAGCGGCACAATTTCCCGAGCCAGCAGGTGCCTTAAGAGCATCCTCCTCCATAAATATTCCATCAATGCCTTTCAGTTCTCCCAGTATATTTAAAAATTGATACTGGTTGAGGACAAGTTCTTGAAGGCCTGAGAGTATATCTCTTCGGCGTTTATTAAGACATGTCAGCTCTTTTTGGGCAATGTTAAGATTTTCCTCGGAATCAGATATTTTTTTAAGCCAGTGTTCTTTTAGATGCTTGAAATGAAATTTATTTTGGCAGCTTTCTTTCGCGAGTTGCTCACATAGCTTCTTAAAATCTTCAGGAGAGATAGATTGCTTTTTTGATTCGCGTATATCTTTACGAGATTTTTTATCTAGTCGCATCGTCTCTTTGTATTTGCATAATTCAAGAGACGATCGCTGTTCCAAATCTCTTAATAGCTTTTCAAGTTCAATAGTATCAGGATTCTTTTCAAGTACTTCTATCCTTGAATTTATCTCGGCGACTTCAGTTTTTGCCAGTTCATAGATTTGACTTGTTTTTTCAGGGTTATTTACTGGAGGGACAAAGGTCGTTGTGTTGTTATTGCCAAATAGGTCTCCTGAGAAAGCGCGTAAATACCCTAGTTGTCCATTTTTATTTCGTACAACAAGTATGCCAAACATTTTACCAATGGGGGGAGATTTAATGTTTTCCCCAAGGCCAAAGTTATGTTCCCACTTTGTTTGCTTTTCGAGAAATTGTTGAAGCTCGATAGCAGCTAAGGAGCATAATGGGTGAGGCTCATAGCTAAAGGGGTAGGTGAATTCTATTGGGAGAGAGTATTGATCAATTGATCCCACAAAAGGGATAAAGCACTTATTTATTGGTGGTGAGGTGATACTCATTTCAAAATTCTGACCTGTTAAATTTTGTTCAAGATACCATAGTTTTATTCAATCGCCATCTGTGCGATTTACTTCGTTGATTCAAGTGTTTACAATGGATTTTATGAATCATAAATTTGAAATTCTCGCCCCCGGTGGCGATCTCGACAGTATTAAAGCTGGGATTGTTGCTGGAGCTGGTGCTATTTACTGTGGGTTAGGTAAGTTTAATGCCAGAACTAGTGCCACTAATATTTCCTTTGATGAGTTAGTGGGGATAATACGTGTAGCACATCAGCGTAGTTGCCAAATCTTTCTCACTCTCAATATTCTTATACTTGAGCAGGAAATTCCTGATCTTATCCGGCTACTTAATCGTTTGATCAATACTAAATTAGACGGAGTCATCGTTCAGGACCTTGGTTTGTTTTATCTCTTATCTGAGTACTTTGAGAGCTTAGTTGTTCATGCATCGACCCAAGCTGTTACACATAATATAGGGCAGATAGATTTTTTTAATGATCTGAATGTTAAACGTGTCGTTCTTGCTCGCGAGCTTAGGTTAGACACAATTAGTTCTCTAACTAAGTTTGCCCATTGCAAGAATATGGAGACAGAGGTCTTCGTTCATGGATCTTATTGTATTGGGTTTTCTGGGATTTGTTACTACAGTTCAGTTCTCGGAGGAAAGTCTGGTAATCGAGGACTTTGTGCTCAGCCCTGTCGAGACCAGTATATTAGGACTAAGGTCAATAGGGATTTTCCTCTTAATCTAAAAGATAACTCAGCTTTTTTTGATATTGCACAACTTGAAAAGGCAAAGGTAGACTCTCTAAAAATAGAAGGAAGAATCAAGAAGGCAGATTACGTATTCACGACAGTTTCTAGTTGGAAAAAACAGATAGATTACTTCAATTCCACTGGCAAAATTCTTGATGATAATACTGAACTCTACAAGGTTTTTAATCGAGATTTCTCGAATGGTTTTTTAAAGGGGGAACTTGGAAGTGGGATGTTTATCGACAATCCTAGGAGTAACATCACTCCTCACTTTTCCCGCCTCCATAAACTTTCCAGCGAAAAGAGCATTGGAAAACTTAAAGACAAACTTCATAATGAAAAAACAGATGTCTTTGACAAGATTAGAGAGCTAACTTTAAATCTTGATATAGGAAGACAACCACTCACTCTGACATTTAGTGGTAAAGAGGGGATGCCTCTCGTTGTATTGGTTCAAACACCAGATCGAACTTTTTCAATTTCCTCATCTTGCCATCTTACAAGGGCAGACAAATATGTAATGGATCGTGGGTCTATTGAAAAGCGCTTTTCTATGTTGGCAGGAAATGAGTACATTCTTGAACCCTTTAACCTAGAACAGTTAGATTTTGATCTCTTCATCTCTTTTAGAAACCAAACAGCACTCCGAAATGAGATAGTGCGCAACTTAAATGGTGGGGTTGATACTATTGCTCCAGTCGAGCTTCCAAAGCTACCAGTTGCAAAACCCTTCTCGGCCACTCCACAGCTATCAGTACTTATTTCAGAACCAATGGACCTCTCTTTGATGAAGGGGTCCTGCGCTGAATTTTTCTATCAGCTCCCTGATTCTATTGGAGATAGCTACAGTACTCTTGCTCAGTTGTTTAACAACAGTACTGACTTGATTCCTTGGTTTCCCTCTCTTTTGATTGGAAAAGATTTTACGGATGCTTGCGAACTTCTTAAAAACATTTCCCCAAAACGAATAGTTGCTAATAATCTTGGGATTGCTCGCCTTGCATCTAAAATGGGGATTGAGTGGATCGCAGGGCCCTATCTCAATGTCACTAACTCATATAGCTTGAAGTGCCTCAAAGAGAAATTTAATTGTAGTGGTTCATTTATTTCAAACGAACTAAAGTTGAAGCAGATTAAATGGATTCGCCCACCTGCAGACTTTGACCTATACTACAGTATTTTTCACCCTATTATGCTAATGAGTTGCCAGCAGTGCTTGTTTCTTACAACTACAGGGTGCTCTAAAAAGGCGATGGACAAAGATTGTATTCAGTCTTGTGTTAAGAGAACTACTATTGAGGACCTCAAGGGAAATACTTTTTCAGTGAATAAGATTAAAGGAAGTTCAAATACTCTCTACGGCGATAAATATTTCTTAAATACTTCTATCTCTTCAGATTTACCGAATAGGTTTTCAAATTTCCTAATTGATCTTAGGGATATTTCCACCTCTACCGAAATCAAGGTGTCGAGGGAAGCAGTTATCGAGATGTTTGAAGACTTTTTAAAAGGAAATGATGGCGCAGTTGATAGAATTCAAAATTCCATTAATCAAACAACCCTAGGACAGTACTATAAAGGTTTGTAGCTATAGAAGGTTTTGCTTAACCCATTGAATGATATCATCGGTCTTTTTAGTAATCAGCACAGCGCCCTCATCGAGCAATTGTTGATGGTCGGATTTGTTATCCCAATCGACTACGAGGCAGGGGATTTCAAAGTTCTTGGCACCTTTGATATCTACAATACTGTCTCCGATCAAAACGATCTTTGATTTATCCATATCGCCCAACATCACTTCAAGTCCTGCTGGGTTTGGCTTGGGTAGTGTCGTGTCCATAAATTGCATGTCGTGAAAGAGATGTTTGATTTTATGAGATTCGAGGATCTTTAGCGCCGACTCTGATTCTCTTCCTGTCCACACATAGGTTGCGACCTCCATAGAGTGAAGCATCTCAATGAGCTCTTTGATTCCAGGATAAAGTGTAGGGGTGAAATCGCGATTCTCGTAGTTAACATCATTGATGATTGCCTGAAGTGTTTCTCTACTAGAGTCAGCAAGACCTAGGTTGGAAAGTAACTGAATCCAGTCTGGAATGTAGGCATCAAGGATTTCTTCCATGGTGATCTCGCGACCTAAATATTTTGGAAGGACTACTGTTAGTACCTGATAGAAGTTGCTTTCACTATCTATCATGGTTCCATCATTATCAAATACAACATGAGCTTTTGCGTTTTCTTTTGAAATTGTCATTCAATATTACCTAGTTAGACTGAATTACTGATCTAAGCTGTTTTATTATTTTATCTATCGGAATCTGAGGTCTAAGTGATTTTTTACTCTTCATTTTTAACCAGTAACTGATACAGGTCTGCGCAGTTTCTGCGACCTGTTTTGTAACTGCAGCAGAGTGCAGTGTCCCTATGGCCTCCCAAGGTCTTCCAATTTCAAAGATGACCTTATAGTCACGCCATAATGGGCAGACGCCTTCACTGTAGTTCCCGGTAGGTTTTACATAACAGAGGTGGTGAGACCCGAATGCAGCATTTGTAACTTTTCGACAAATATTTTCTTCGACTTCAAATGAAAAGATTGCATCTACTAGAAATTTATCAAAGAGAAATTGTTGAAGACAAACCATCGTTCGATCAATCCACAGTTGACCTGGCACTGTTAGTTCATCCCGTGTATCTTGAAAGGAGCGACAAAACCGATCTCCGTACTCAATAGGATACTGGTAGTCAGTCTCTTGGCAATTAAAGCTATCCTCTAGGCATTCGCTATAGAAGGAGCAATTGGCATCAACGGGTCGTGTTTCACAATCTTGGGCATGCCCAGAAGTTGTCATGAATAGCAAAGAGATAGATATAATTGAGATTATTTTTTTCATAGTCTTTATTTAGCATATTCTTACTGCGAATGTTGTAGTTTGAAGAGATTACAAGGTATATTTAAAGCTATGAAAGAAACAGATGTAAAAGATGCAGTAATTGATCACGTTCAACAAATTTATGAGCAAGCGAAAGTAGAGCTTTCAAAAGTTCAGTGCCCTGAGCATGGAAAGGCCCTTCAGAAGCTCGATTTCGATCGTGCTAATGGCCGCTTTGCTATTGAAACGTGCTGTGACCATGGAGAAACACTGGTTAATGAAGCAATAGCAAAATTATAGCGAAATTAAGGTAAAAAAATCAAACTCACCAGTATAACTTTAACTTTTATACTGATGAGACTCTTATTTATTTTTTGAGCTTTTCTGCAAGGTAATTGTCATAGGTACAATACTTGTCTTCTACCAGCTTGGTATCAATATCAATAATTCTATTTGCTACTGTTTGAATGAACTCATGGTCATGAGAAGTGAAAATAACGTTTCCTTTGAATCTTGCAAGGCCATCATTTACCGCAGTGATACTCTCAAGATCGAGGTGATCTGTTGGTCCATCAACTAATAAGAAGTTAGCACCTGATAGCATCATTTTAGAGAGCATACAGCGAACCTTTTCGCCCCCGGAGAGAACATTGGTCTTCTTTAGTGCTTCCTCACCTGAGAAGAGCATTTTACCAAGGAAGCCGCGAACAAATTGCTCGTCTTTATCTACAGAGTACTGGCGAAGCCAATCTACCAAATTATATCTTCCGTCCATAAAGAAAGATGCATTATCTTTAGGAAAGTAAGATTTAGTTATGGTTACACCCCAGGTGACGTTACCTGAGTCTGCTTCCATTTCTCCATTAAGAATACTTAGAAGAGTTGACTTGGCCACGTCGTTATCACCAAGAAGGACGATCTTGTCATCCTTATTGATGTTAAATGAGATATTGTCTAATATTTTCACACCATCAATTGATTTTGAAATTCTATCAACATAAAGAAGTTCTTTTCCAGACTCTCTGTTTGGAGTGAACTGAACAAAGGGATATTTCCTTGCCGTACGAGGAAGGTCAGTGAGCTCGAGTTTCTCTAGTTGCTTTTGACGAGAAGTCGCCTGAGATGACTTCGAGGCATTGGCACTAAAGCGTTGAATAAATGCTTTGAGTTCTTTTGCTTTGTCTTCTGTTTTCTTATTCTGATCAGAGCGAAGTTTGACTGCAAGCTCTGATGATTTTCTCCAGAAGTCATAGTTTCCGGCATAGATTGTGATCTTTCCGAAGTCAAGATCTGCAATATGAGTACATACTTTATTTAAGAAGTGACGGTCATGGGAGACAACAATCACTGTTCGGTCGAAGTTGAGAAGGAAGTTTTCTAACCACTGAATAGCTTTGATGTCCAAGTGGTTGGTTGGCTCATCAAGAAGAAGAATTTCTGGTCCGCCAAAAAGAGCTTGCGCTAAAAGAACCTTAACTTTTTCAGGTCCGGTAAGATCTTTCATCAATTTATCATTATAGGTGGCCGGGATTCCAAGGCCTGCTAGGAGTATTCCGGCCTCTGACTCAGATTCCCATCCGTTCATTTCAGAAAATTCGGCCTCAAGTTCTGCCGCCTTCATCCCGTCTTCATCGGAGAAATCTTCTTTCATATAGATGGCATCTTTTTCTGCCATAATTTTGAAGAGACGCTGATTTCCCATGAGCACAGTTTGGAGAACTGGGTGCTCATCGTAAGCAAAGTGATCCTGCTTTAAAATTGAAAGTCTTTCACCTGGAGTGATGTGAACATCACCGGAGTTCGCCTCAATTTCGCCAGATAGGATTTTAATAAAAGTAGATTTTCCAGATCCATTGGCACCAATAAGTCCATAGCAGTTTCCTGGAGTGAACTTAATATTTACATCGTCAAATAGTTTTCTTCCACCAAAGCCAAGTGAAATGTTTGAAGTGCTGATCATTTTAATTTCCTACCTTAAATCTATTACCGTTTAAGGGGCAAGCTACCATCTTTTAATGGCTATCTCAACTGTGAACATCTGTGTTAAAAGTATTAAATAAATTAAGTGTCTGAGGTGTTTTATGCTCTGTCCTCTCTGTGGAGTGAACAACGATAGTGTCTTTTTTGAAGACAAAAGAAGGAAGTATTTCCGTTGTCCTGAATGTAACCTTACAACTGCCGATTCCGAAAGTTGGCCAGGTCCGGGGGAAGAGCAAGAGATCTACTCTAAGCACAATAATGACCCAAGTGACTTGGGATATCGTCGCTTTCTTTCACGAGTTTTCAATCCTTTAGAGAAAAGACTACCTTTTCGTGCTCATGGACTAGACTTTGGTTCAGGGCCTGGTCCCACACTCTCGCTAATGTTTACTGAAGCGGGATTCTCTATGGAGATTTTTGACCTCTACTATGCGAATAATCCCGAAGTAATGTCGTTTAGTTATGACTTTATTACTGCAACAGAGGTCTTTGAACACCTCTATCACCCTCGAGAGGAAATTGAGAGGTTACTCGGCCTTCTAAAACCAGGAGGGGTTATGGGGATAATGACTAAACTTGCAGGAGATCATAAAGCATTCTCGACTTGGCACTACAAAATGGATCCTACCCACGTTTGCTTTTACTCCGTCCAAACATTTGAATGGATAGCTCGAAAGTACTGCTTGGAACTAGAAATAATAGGGAGTGACGTTATTTTACTCACCAATTGACACCAGTGGGGGGATAGGGGATAACCACCTCATATCTGAGCACGCTTTCGACAATTTTTAGCGGCCACTGGTGCTTAGATTTGGTGGACCTCTTTAAATTATGTTCGAAAGGAATGTATGCAGAATTTTAATTCACTGGATCTTCATCCAGTTATCTTAGGTGCTCTTGAAAAAAAGGGCTATATAACTCCAACTCCTATTCAGGCCCAGGCCATTCCTCACTTAATGGAAGGTAAAGATCTATTAGGAATCGCACAGACTGGAACAGGAAAAACAGCTGCTTTTTCTCTACCAATTATAAATCGCCTTGCTAAAAATAAAGTTAAGCCTCGTCCCGCGAGAATGCGCTGTCTTATTTTGACACCAACCCGTGAACTTGCATCTCAAATTGAACAAAGTGTTAAGGAATATGGAAAGGGACTGGCCTTAAAAACGTTAGTTGTTTTTGGAGGTGTGCCTTCGAAACCTCAGATTCAGACCATGGCAAAAGGGGTCGATGTTTTAGTTGCAACACCTGGGCGTTTGCTCGATCTTATGGCCGAAGGTCATATCCTTTTTAATCAGCTTGAAGTTTTTGTACTTGATGAAGCTGATCGCATGCTGGATATGGGATTCATTAATGATATAAAAAAAGTGGTTGCAAAGCTCCCAAAGAATAAGCAGACACTTCTGTTCTCAGCAACAATGCCAAAAGATATTGCTACCCTTGCTGGGAAAATGTTAAATAACCCAGTTCGAGTTGAAGTTACTCCAGAGTCCACCACTGTCGAAAAAATTGAGCAAAAGGTGAACCTTGTAGAGAAAGCAAATAAACCACTACTTCTAAAAAGTATCCTGAAAGATAAAGAAATCAAAAGTGTACTTGTTTTTACCCGCACGAAATATGGAGCTGATCGAGTTGTAAGGCACTTAGAACGTGAAAATATTTTGGCCGCTGCCATTCACGGAAATAAATCCCAGGCCGCTCGTGAAGCAGCGTTGTGCACATTTAAGCGTGGACGACTAAGAGTCTTAGTGGCCACAGATATTGCAGCGAGAGGAATTGATATTCCTCATGTTAGTCATATTATAAACTATGATATTCCAAGTGATCCGAAAAGTTATGTCCACCGTATTGGTAGAACTGCACGTGCTGGGCGTGAGGGGATTGCGATCTCATTTTGTGATTCATCTGAAGAAACTGCCCTTAAAAATGTAGAAAAATGTATAAAGTCGCAAATTGAAGTTGATACTACCCATGCTTATCATGGAGTCGCTCCTCAAATGGTAAGGCTTCCGCCCCTGGGAGCACAAGATGGAACCAACAAAAAAAATCCTTATCAAAATAGAAATAGAAAGAGAATTTCAAAGACTCCAAGACATAAAAGACGAGGAAATAGTGAGCGAAAGTAGAATCGTTTGGTCTGATGAGGGCGGAGATCTTCGTAAGAAAAAAACTACCGAAGATGAAAATATTGTTGTTGATGAAAGTCAACTAACTCTATCAGTTCGACGCCTAACTTCTGGAAAGGGAAGAACAATAATAGAAGTGTCAGGATTGCCCAATCAGAAAAAGTGGTGCCAAAAGCTTGCCAAGGAACTTAAAAAGTCTATTGGTGTTGGCGGTGCTTATAAAAACGATTACATTGAAGTGCATGGAGAGAAACTAGATCAGGTTCTCTCCTTTTTGAATTCTAAATCTCTTCGATATAAAAAAATCGGCGGCTAATCAAAGTTGCATACTTTACGTCCAACTTTTACCGCAGGTCTTTCATTGCAACGGTCAATCCATGCGTTGACGTTTTTATACTTTTCAAGTTCTAAATAATCTTCGGCATGATAAAATTCTGTAAGGCAGTTTACCCAGGGGAATGTTGCCATATCTGCAATAGAGTATTCACCAACTAGGTAATCATTTTTTTCTAGTCTATTTTCTAGTACACCTAATAGTCTTTTGACTTCTTTCGAATAGCGCTCAACGGGGTAGGGGTGATCACAGTTTTCTTTGGCACTTTTATAAAAATGACCAAATTGTCCAAACATTGGTCCTATGCTTGCCATCTGGAAAAACATCCATTGGAGGGTTTCATTTTTGAGTCGGGAATCCATAGACAAAAAATTACCACTCTTCTCTGCTAGGTAGATTAAAATCGCCCCGGACTCCATCATACTAATGGGTTTTCCATCCGGACCGTTGGGGTCCACAATTGCAGGGATTTTTGAGTTTGGATTAATCGAAATAAATTCTGGTGAAAACTGATCTCCCTTCATTATATTAATTTTGTGGGAATCATATGGTATTCCCATTTCTTCAAGGGCTATTGATATCTTTTGTCCGTTAGGAGTGGCCAGTGAGTAAAGCTGTATTTTTTTCATTCTTTATTCCTTGTATAAAATTTTATTAACCTTCTCTCAGTGTACCCCATTTAATAAGAACTTCCTTTAGCTGCGGAACATTTATCGGCTTCAAAATAAAATCAACCATTCCTGAATCAATGCATTTCAGTTCGTCCTCTCTGAATGCATTTGCAGTCATAGCAATGATATTTGGCCGACTGTCACCGTAGCGTTCTACAATTTTTTTGGTCGCAGTTACTCCATCCATTTCTGGCATTTGCATATCCATAAAGATAGTAGTGTAAGTTTTTAGCCCCATACTCTCTAATGCATCTAGCACCTCATAACCATTTGATGCAAAATCACATTGATAACCAAATTTTTCCAGAAAAAGCATCATGAGTTTCTGATTCACTTGGCTATCATCGACTACGAGTATTTTATGATGGTATTGCGCTGCCATTTGTTTATCTTTTTCAACTGATTTTTCTTTAGGTATTGTCGATAATATTTTGGTAGGATCACCAACCTTAAGTGGGAGCGTCACGCTGAAGGTGGATCCGACACCCTCAATACTTGTTACTCCAACACTGCCATTCATTCTTCTTGCAAGTTTTGATGAAATCGCTAGTCCTAGTCCTGTTCCGCCAAATTCTCTTGTTATAGAACTATCGGCCTGGCCGAAAGATTTAAATAGTTTTTTAAGGTTATCTTGTTTTATCCCAATGCCGGTATCTTTTACGTGAAATGTTATCTCAAAATGATTACCTTCTTTTCTTTTTGACTCTACTTGTATTGTTACTGTTCCCTCTTTTGTAAATTTAAGGGCATTGGAAAGATAGTTAACAAGTATTTGTCGAATACGCGTTATATCACCAAATACATACTGAGGAGTTTCATCCTGAATAATGAGTTCGATATTTACGTTACTATTGGGGATTGATGCATCGACGAGCAAGATAGATTCATTGAGGCATGCCTTTAAATCAAAATTAACATTCTCAAGCTCAATTTTTCCAGTCTCAATTTTAGTGATATCTAATATATCATTAATTATAGTCAATAAGTGGTCTCCACTAGATTTAATTGTTTTTGCCATGTCTTGCTGTTGTTCATCAAGTTGTGTTTCTCCAAGTAAGTGAACCATTCCAAGAATACCATTTAGTGGTGTGCGGATTTCATGAGACATGTTTGCAAAAAAGATGCTCTTTGTACTGAGGGCCTCCTCCATTGCATCCTTTGTCTTAAGGATTAGAAGTGATTTTCGGTAATTCGAAATAATTAGTAATGTTAGAAAAGCGAGAAAAACAGAATAGAAAATTCCAGTATATAGTGTGAAGTATGTATAACCTTCTTCTAACTTTTTAATATAATTTGATGTTGGGGCTAAAGTAAAATCCCATCTTAAATTGAGAACTTTAAATTCATAATCTTTTGAGAGGGACATCTCTTTAGTTGTTAGTTTATTACTATTTTGAGAAGTTAATACTAGCTGATCATCTTCAAACACAGAGTAATGAAAATTCTCGTTATTAAATACTTGGTCGACCAAGGTCTTTACTTTAAATACCGCCAGAATAAAACCTTGATGCTTCTGGTTAAATGTAATTGGCGAAAATGTAAGAAACCCCTTTCCTTTCTGCTTAAGCTCTACAATCTTAGATATATATGTTGATGACGTTTTCTTAGAAGTCTCAATTGCCATGAGTCGTGTTGGATTTGTTCCTAGGTCATAGTTTAGTGCCTGCTCATTTCCCTTGAGTGGTATAATCCATCTGACAATATTTTTACTATCAACCCATTCCAGCGCTTGAACGTATTTGTAATCTGCAATGTATTGGTTGATATCACTGGACCATGTGTACTTTGATGTTCCTTTATCTGTTTCCCATCTTTTCGCAATTCTCTCAATTGATTTCAGCGCCGGCCCTAGCAGTTCCTGTGCTCTTAGGAGAGTTTCTTTTGCTGTTGTATTAATACTGCTCATCTTTTGACTATGCAGTGCATCTCTTTCTAACTTAAAGAGATAAGCTGTCACGGTAAGTCCAATGATGAATATGATAAGCGATATAATGTATTTATTTAAGAATTTCATACCCACTTAACGGATTTTTATAAGGTTATGAGCAGTTAAGTGGGGTGAATTGTGGTTTACCTTTATTTATGAATTAAATGTCCAGGCGATAAAACGTGTTATCTTATTTCCTTGCTTCATCTCTATTGTTGTTTTCTTTGCTGGAGAAACTTTGTTTAGCGCTTTGATAATCTCCGGAATATTTTCTTTTTTGGAAACTAAAGTTGTAAACCAGCCACACTGTTTTTTTACTGACATACTTTGATTGATCATTTGTTTAATGAAGGATAGTTCTCCGCCAGCACACCACAGCTCATCTTTAACGCCACCAAAATTTTTAGCAGATGGATTGCTTCCTTCTATGTCTGTACCTTTCTTTTGTCTATTCTTACTGAGATTGTGAAGCTTTCTTTCAGAGCTTTCTAGCGCTTCTTCTAGTGAAGAATGAAAGGGAGGGTTGCACATAGTGAAGTCAAATTTTTCATCACTTTGCATAATATTGGCAAAAATATCTGTTGTAGATTTCTGAAGCCGACACTTTATATTTTTCTTTAGACTTGAGTTGGCCGCAAGAATGCTTTTTGCTGCCGAAAGTGAGTTGGAATTGATATCAGTACCTACAAACTTCCATCCGTAGATACTATTGCCCAGAATAGGGTAGATAAGACTGCTTCCTGTTCCAATGTCGAGCCCCTTAATTTTTGGGCCTACTGGAACTTCTCCATTATTAGACTCTGCCAGCAGGTCCGCTATGTAATGGAGATAATCTGCTCTTCCTGGAACTGGCGGACAGAGGTGTCCTTTAGGAATAACCCAGCCAGTTGTATTATAATAGTGGGCCAAAAGAGCTGTATTGAGTGCTATTACCGCTCTATCATTTCCAAAATCAATAGTAAGATTATCAAATTTGTTTTTAGATACAAAAGGGCTAAGCGCTGGGTAACTTTTAATTAATTCTGTAAAATCGTACCCCTCATTATGTAAATTTCTGGGGTGAAGTTCTTTTTTATTAGTAGCAGTATCTGTCGTCACAATAATGTCCCTTATATCAGGTAGTTAGGATGATCCTGTAAAGGAGTCATTTCTTGGCCACTATAACCCTTTTGAAGCAAGAAAGATAAATTAAATGGGTATCAAGTAGATAAGACAGACCTAGAGTGAAAATAGAAAGGCCATATCCTAAGATATGGCCTTATACGTTTGAATTTAAATTTATTATTTAAGTGCTTTTAGCACAGCTTCGTAGTTCGGCTCATCAGCGGTTTCTGCAACTTGCTCAGAATAAATAACTTTGTTGTTTTCATCAAGAATTATGATTGAGCGTGAGAGAAGTCCCTTTAGAGGCCCATCAGTAAATTCAAGATTGTATTCTGAACCAAAGTTTGATCTGAAGGTCGAAAGAGTCTCAACTTTATCAATTCCTTCTGCTCCACAGAATCTTCCCTGTGCAAATGGAAGGTCTGCTGAAATATTCAAAATGACCACATTCTGTAGTTCAGACGCATTCTTATTGAATGTACGTACACTCATGGCACAAGTCGGAGTATCTAGGCTTGGGAAGATACTTAAGATCTTTTTCTTTCCTGCAAAGGTTTCTAAATTTGCTTCAGATAAATCATTTCTAACTAATGAAAAGTCTTTTGCTTGTGTACCAACTGTAGCTAGTTCGCCCTGTGTATTAAATGCATCACCGTGTAGTGTTACAACTGCCATATAAATCTCCCTGTTGTTTACTTATTTTTCTATAATTTATCATAACTAAAAAAATAGGCCATTAAAGATTATCTATAGACCTATATTAGAACCTGATTGAACCACAAAGAGGTTAGGTTAGTTCATTAATTGCATCTATAAAAATCTTTCCAAATCTTTTAAGCTTTTTAGGGCCAACGCCGTAGATTTCTTCAAGATGGTACAGCTCTGTTGGGCGGCGCTCGGCCATCTCGAGGAGAGTTTTATCGGGGAATATTTTAAAGACCTGAGTTCGCTTCTTTTTTGCTAGGTCTTTTCGAAAAACTTTTAAATTTTCAAAGAGTGTGTTGTTGCTACCGTCTACCGACTTATACTCTACTTTTTTTGTAGTCCGCTTTGTGGCATTCTTTTTTGAGGCCTTCCTATTCGTTGACGCTGGACTTTTACTTACTGTCTTTTTTGTATCAGTGCGAAGGAAGACATCAGTATCTCCTTCGATTACTTTAATAGCACTTCGAGTGAGCTTCAGTTCCGATTTGCCATCCATTATCATTTTCAGATGACCAAGAGCAACAAGTTGGCGATAGACAGAATACCAAGTGGCCTCAGGGTGATCTAGGCCTGCCTTGAAGCTAGTTAATTCATGGTGGCCCTTATTTTGAATTGAAGAAGTCAGATTTCCCATAAGGATGTCTACCATATAGTGAACATTGTACTTTTGGCCTGTCTGGAAGACGCTAGTAAGTGCTGCAATTGCAAGCTCTGTAGCATCAATTCTTTTATCCACTGGAGTATGGCAGGTATCGCAGTTTTCACACGGCCCTGTATAGGGGTCATCAAAGTAGTTAAGAAGGACTTCACGACGACATTGAGTGGTTTCACAAAAGCCTAGCATTGCATCGAGTTTTTCCTCTATTACTCTTCTTCTTGATGCCGCACGTACTCCTTTTAGAGCAATACGTTTAAGCATCACAAGATCTTGGAGTCCATAGAGCATCCAAGCATGAGATGGGAGACCATCTCTTCCGGCCCTACCCGTTTCTTGGTAATACGACTCAAGGCACTTGGGAAGGTCCATGTGACCTACAAAGCGAACATTGGCCTTATCTATCCCCATGCCAAAAGCAATGGTTGCAACAATTATCACGCCGTCATCATTGATAAATTTTTCTTGAACTTTGTCTCTATAGCTTTGTGCCATCCCTGCATGATAGGGGATAGCGCGTAGGCCTGCCTTCACAAGTCGGTCGGCCGTTTCTTCCGTTTTTTTCCTTGATAGGCAATATACAATTCCAGAATCTGTTGGGTGATCTGTTTTTATGAAATCGATTAGCTTTAAGAAGTTAAGTTCTTTATTTCCTTTTTTTGCAATACTGTAGCGGATATTGGGGCGATCAAAGGAGCTAATATAAATCTTTGCGCCATCGAGCTTTAAGCTCTTGATCATATCTGTTCTAGTTGCTGCACCTGCTGTTGCCGTGAGAGCTATTCTTGGAATACTAGGGAAACGTTCTGCAAGAACTCCAAGCTCCATATACTCCGGTCGAAAGTCGTGTCCCCATTGAGATACACAGTGTGCTTCATCAATGGCAAACAATGAAATTTGAAACCGGTCGAGAAGGCCTTGAAAAAAAGGACTCATCAATCGTTCAGGTGAAACATATAGAATTTTGATATTACCAGATAATAAATCCATCTGAACTTTTCTTTGCTCTGCGTGACTGATGGAAGAGTTCAAAAATGCTGCTTTAATCCCTTTTTTTAGTAGGGCATCAACTTGATCTTTCATTAAAGCAATGAGGGGAGAAATAATAACAGCAGTACCCTTTAGGGCAAGAGCTGGAACTTGGTAGCAAAGTGATTTTCCTCCACCTGTTGGCATGAGAACCATTGCGTTTTCACCGCGAATAATTGTTTCAATAATTTCTTCTTGGTTTCCACGATAATCATCATGACCAAAGATTTGCTGTAGGATCGTTTGAGCTTCTGTCATAGCGTATCCTACCTCCGCAGGTATAAAAAAGGCCATCTCTAGGAGATGGCCATTCTTATTTTGAAAAACTTATTTCTACTTTTTTCATCCGCCCTTCACCAAGTGAGGTGGTTTTGAGCTTGTCGTGTTTATCTAAATGCTGGTGAACAATTCTTCTATCAGCTGCATTCATTGGCTTTAGAAGAACTGGAGCGTTAGTATCGATTACTTTTTTTGCCATTTTATCAACTAGCTTAATCAATCCACTATCTTTACGATTCTTCTCACCACGGCACTTAAAGAAAATTCTCACTTCTCTTGGAACTTCGATGCTGTTGTAAAGGAAGAGGCGAGTAACATACTCAAGTGCCTCAATCAGTTCACCATTATCTGTATCGAGCTTCTTTTCATCTTTACCGCTAAAGGTAAGTCTAATATTGCGGCCATCAAATGAAAACTTAGTATAAAGCTCTAGATTGGCAAGCTTTAGCATTTCTATAACAAATGGAAGTACAACTGCTTTATAAGTTGGCTTTACACTGTAGTTGTATTGAGTAAGACGCTTACCAAAGAGGAAGTAGGCCTTTCGACCCTCAGCTTTTTCCTCTAGTTTTAGTTGCGATTGATAGCGGATATTAAAGTGCTTAAGTGCTGCTTCTTCTGCTTTTTTACTATTTTTCGCCTCTACCATAAATGTTCTAGTCTCTTTCTTAGGAGCACGTAAAACTTTTTCTGCTGTAGTTATTGAAATTGCATTGGCGCGGATATCTTCATAGCTGTTTTTAGAAGAGTTCTTGCGAGAGTCTCGAGAATTATGACGATCGTTATTTCGCTCAACTACCTTAAGTGTCTTGCGATCAATATAAGGTCTTTTACATATGTCTTTTGCAAAGTCGTCATTATATAACTTTAGTTTTGGAATATCACAATCAATTAGCCTGTAGATCCCATCTAGATATTCACAGTCTTCTGGAGCGCAAAGACTAATGGCCTCTCCTGTTTTCCCAGCACGGGCCGTTCTTCCAACACGGTGAACATAGTTTGCTGCATCTTGTGGCATATCATAATTGATAACGAGATTTACATCAGCAATATCAAGTCCTCTCGCTGCAACATCTGTACAAACGAGGATTGTAATTTCTCGGGAGCGGAACTCCTTCATTAATGAGGTTCTTTTATTTTGAGATAGTCGCCCTGAAATTGCGTTGGACTTGAATCCCATTAACTTCAACCACTCTGCTACTCTGTGAGTTTCCATCTGTGTGTTACAGAATATAAGAGCATATGCATCTTCCTGATGGCGAAGTTCGTTTACGAGAAATGGCATTTTCTCTTCAGAGGTAATCATCGCAATCTTTTGGTCAATACTTTCAACTACAAGGCTATCTTGATTCACTTTGATCTCAATAGGATCAGAGTGATATTTGTAAGCAGTATTAAGAACATCAATATTGGTAGTGGCAGAAACCATTACGAGTTGACGGTCACTTGGACATCGATCTAGAACAAATTCAATATCCTTCTTAAAGCCCATATCAAAAAGGCGATCAGCTTCGTCGAATACAACTGCGTAACAGTCGTCGATAAAAAGCTTCTTTTGCTTTACGAGGTCGCAAAGTCTACCAGGAGTGGCCACTACAACATGCACTCCAGCATCGAGCTGTTTCACCTGTTTTTCCATACTCTCTCCGCCAATAACACAGACAGAGCGGACACCCATCGGTTTACCGAGTTCGGTGAATACTTTATGAGTTTGTTGCGCAAGTTCACGGGTAGGGCTTAGGACAATATAGATAGGGTCTTGGTAATCTCCCTCAATCAGATTGTCTCTGAACGCTTTTTCAAGTAGAGGGATAGCAAATGCCGCCGTCTTACCTGAGCCTGTCTCTGCCTGAGCAAAAATATCGTCTCCCTCAATTATTGGCTCAATGGTGACTTCTTGAATGTCACTGGTGCTTTCAAAGCCCATGCCTTTAATTGTTTCGAGGAGTGTAGGATTAAGATTAAAACTTTCAAATGGTAGTGTATTTTTCATAGGTTACTATATACACCTTTAGTAACACTTTTCCCAAATATAATTAACTTTTTCGAAATAATCCATAGTTAGGGGCCGCTAGAGCAATCGTTGTGCCTTGCGTTGTTTTATGTATTCGGAGCTAAAGACGCTCTGCGATTGATAAAGCAGCTAGTCGTGTCTCTTCACGACAGAATGGAAACTGCTTGGCATAACTGTAGACTTCTTCTTCTGAATACCCATTAACCTTAATCAAATGGAGCATTAACCACGCAATAATACGATTCCCTGATATGCAGTATATGACACATGGCCCGTCTGTTAGGCCCAGTAGGGTGTCAATATTTTTTAAAAAATCACTATCAATAGCATCTAGAGTTGAAACTGGTGCATTGATATATTCTCCACCAGCAGCAGCGATAAAAGCAGGCTCATCAAAAGATACTTCTCCCTTTGCTTTGAAATCCAGAAAATGGCAAATTCCAAGATCGTGGAGGTATTGAATACCTTCCTCTGTCATATGTGATGAAATGTAGATGTTTCCGATTCTTGCCAGGTTGGTTAGGGGGCCTTCATTTATTGAAAACTCAGTATCAGTTAAATCAAAGTTCATCACTTTCCTTTATTTCTTGAATAGGAATTTTTAAATACTTTTTGCCATTAGCTTCTGCCGGCGCAAAATTTCCTGCTCTTATATTAAATTGAATGCTTGGAAATTGAAGCCTAGGAACATTTAAACTCATATCGCGCTTATTTCTAAGGCCTACAAACTCTGTGCAGGTAGTGTTCTTGTTGAGTTGAATGTTGTTTTCTAGTTGCTCTGCAATTGTTGTACGGTAGCAAATCTCTCTCCCATCTTGACCATAATCATGTCCTGTACAGACAATTAGGTTCAAATCAAGCTTGTAGAGTTTGTTTGTAATAGAATCAAATAGGTCGTCTGAACTTCCATCGGGGAAGTCACATCGGCCTGTTCCGTAGTCTGGCATAAAAAGTGCATCTCCTACAAAGAGATATTGTCCAATTGCATATGTGGAGCAGGCAGGAGTATGCCCAGGAGTAAAAATTGTTTTGACTTCAATTGATCCAAACTTGGATAAGATTTTTTCATCAAGTAAAATATCAAAATCGGAGCCATCAGTGCGCATTTCATCCAGGTTATAGATGGCCTTAAAGGTCTCCTGAACTTTTGTTATATTCTTACCAATTGCGACTTTAGATTGTGGTAATCGCTTCTTTAGCCATTGTGCTGCAGTCATATGGTCGGCATGGGCATGGGTTTCTAGGATTGCCTGTACCTTTAGTTTATTCTCTTTGCAGAAATCTAAAAGGATTTTGGCCGATCGACTGCTAATTGTTGAGCTTGCCTGGTCGTAGTCTAATACAGGATCTATAATCAAAGCATCTCTAGTGGAAGTATCAAATACCACATAGCTATGCGTATATGTTTCTTTATGGAAAAAGTTCTGAAGCGAGAGCTTAATAGAGCTCATCATTATTCCTTTGCTATAGTTTTGTTTGAGTGAATATTCAACTCTGGGCCAGCTCATTAATAGGCCAAATATTAAGTTATAAGTATAACTTGATTTAATTTTTTTCCAAGTTAATTTCGGTTACGTTATTCCTATTTTACTGCTTTATGGTTTTTAAAGGTGTAATTAACTGGGGTGGAGTGCTATTTCAAGATACTAGTACTAAAAGGGATTTAAAGTGAGAGTAAGTATTGTTATTCCCAGTCATAATCGCGCAGAAAAACTTGTGCGAGCAATCGACTCTGTTCTACTGCAAACGTTTAGAGACTTTGACTTGTGGATTATTGACGATGGCTCAACTGATAATACAGAGGAAGTTGTTAAGAGTTATGGTGACACAGATATTAACATTCACTATTTGAAGCAAGAAAATAGCGGGGTAAGTTCTGCTCGAAATCTTGGAATTAAATCTTCCAAAGGTGAGTGGGTTGCATTTTTAGATTCTGATGATGAGTGGATGCCTGCAAAGCTTGAAAAGCAAATTAAGTTTATCGAAGAAAACTCCATTTATCCGATGGTTTATGGCGATGAAGTATGGATACGGTGTGGGAAGCGAGTTAATCAAAAAAATATACATAAAAAAAGTGGAGGGGACATTTTTGAGAAGTGTTTGCCTTTGTGTTTTATTGCTCCTTCTGCGGCACTCATAAAGCGAAGTCTTTTAGAAGAGGTCGGTCTTTTTGATGAGGAGTTTAAAGTTTGTGAGGATTACGATCTTTGGTTGAAAATCTCTTCTCTTCATCCCGTGGGCCTCATTTCTGAGCCTATTATTATAAAGCATGGCGGGCATCAAGATCAGCTCTCAACTAAGTTTTTTGGTATGGATTACTTTCGCATACTTTCAATGGACCGAATTAAACGTATCCGATCCCTGACGAAGAAGCAGCTCGAGACACTAGATAGAGAGATGATAAAGAAATGTACAATCCTTCTTAATGGCAATATCAAGCATAATAACATGACCAACTTTGACGAAATTAAGAATATTGCTCTAAGTATTGACTCAGAATTTACTCTTCAAAAATAGACACTCTGACTCTCAAAAAGTATATTACCTCTTTAACAAAGGGAAAATGATGTTAATTGAAAAGATTCTTAAAGATAGAAGCAATTCTAAGTGTGAGCTCTGTACTTCGGATGTTGGCCTAACGGTTTATGAAATTCCTCCTTCTGCAGATGGTAGCGCTGATCATGCGATTTTACTTTGTAGCAAGTGTCGCGCTCAGATTGAGGATCCTTCGACAATTGAGGTTAATCATTGGCATTGTCTTAATGATACTATGTGGAGTGAGTTTCCTGCGGTTCAAGTTATGGCGTGGAGAGTTTTAAATAAGCTGGGTGCCGAAAGCTGGGCACAAGACCTTCTTGAACAACTCTATTTGGATGACGATAATCTCACATGGGCAAAGGCCATGGACCATTCTGAAAATGCTGCTCCAACTCTTGATAGCAATGGTGCAAAACTTCAAAATGGAGATACGGTTACTCTGATTAAGGACCTAAATGTTAAAGGGGCAGGCTTTACAGCAAAGCGTGGAACTGTCGTTCGTAAGATTTCACTTACAGATGATCCAAGACATATTGAAGGTAAGGTAAATGGAACTCAAATTGTTCTAGTTACAGCTTACTTAAAAAAAGCTTAAGGATTATATATGGATATCAAGGGCATTCTCGAAAAGAGTATTGATTGGCGCTATTGTCAATGTGAGAACCCAGAAGTCCAGGCCATGCGTCTTGTTTCTGGAGTCTCTGATGGTTTGGAGGGAGTGCTGGTTGAGCAATATGGAAGTTTTGTTTTGGCCACAATCTACAACCTTGATCTTATTCAGTACCAACATGAGATTTTAAAAGCGCTAGATGAGTTGCTTCCAACTAAGGCCATTTTAATCAAGGCCCGCGAGCGTGCAAACTCTAATGATTATCAGTATCTAAATAATGACCGCTATGATCGTGATGCTATCCATTCATGTTCTGAGGGAGTGTCAAAGTTTGAAATTCATACTGACCCTCGCCATGATTATGGCCTTTATTTAGATACCAAATCCGCTCGAGATTTTGTCCATGATAGGGCCGCCGGAAAGAATATTTTAAACCTTTTCTCCTATACCTGTGCCTTTGGCGTTTCCGCAATGACTGGTGGTGCTAGCTTTGTTACAAATATTGATCCCTGTAAAGAATATCTTGAATGGGGGCGTCGCAATGCAGAACTCAACTCTGTGGTTTTTAAGCGCTACCCAGATACAACTCAAGGGTATTTGTCTCGGCACTTAAGACGGCTAGAAAAAGGGACTGACTCCCCATATGATCTGACTATTGTTGATCCACCAGCATTTCTCGTTGGTCGTGGATCTAAGCGATTAGCGCGAAATATGTGGCCGGAGTGGATGGATTACCTAAATCGTGCAGGTTGTCCTGAATTTATTATTGTGATCAATGATAAGTCATTTGGACGTGAACACGATCTAGAAAAATTCTTTCGAAACGGACTAGGGGACTCTATCAAAGTCAACGCTGTTGAGCAGAGTTTTGATGTTGTTGGACAGCAGGTGAGCTATGCAGAAGACAAGTGTTACTTTAACCCTATGATTTTTCATATTTGTCGTTAAAATATATTGATTATTTCTACATACTCGAAGGAAGTTTCCTAACAGTGTGATATATCATTTCAAATTAGAAGAATCATTGAGGCCCATTTTAGCAATCAACAAGAGGCACTGTACGAATGTCAAAACAATTCATAATTCCTGATACTCTCTCTCGTTATCCTGTTGTTGCAGGAGAAAAGCTCCAGGCATGGGATAGTGCTGATCAGCTAATTTTAGATCATCTTGCAGAGCATGAAACGATTGATAAACGGATACTAATTATCAACGATTCTTTTGGTGCCTTAACGCTAGCTCTTCATGATGAAAATATAACAAGCTACAGCGATTCTTTTGTCGCTCATGGTGGAATGATTCACAATGGCGCAAATAAGAAATCACTTATAGAGTCTCTATCTGGCCTCGAAGGAGTATACGACTTCGTATTGGTCAAGCTTCCTAAGAATATGTCCTTTTTTGAAGACATTTTGTGTTCGCTGACTGAACACCTCGATCCAGCATCACAATTTATTTGTGGAGGTATGATCAAGCATATGGCCAAAAGTTCATTTGAACTTTTAGGGAAATATATTGGAGAGACTTCAACTAGTTTAGCTGTAAAGAAGGCAAGACTAATATTTGCAACATTTGAAAAGGACCGAGTTTCTTCCCCTTTTCCAAAGAGTGTGAAAATCGAAGGTTTTGAACATCCATTTTGCCATCATTCAAACTTGTTCAGTAGAGAAAAACTTGATATCGGTACGCGATTTTTCTTAGAGAATATTCCAAAAAGAAATTATGACTCTATTCTCGACTTAGGGTGTGCCAATGGGATTATTGGTATTAAGGCCAAGGAACTCAATCCAAATGCTAAAATGGTCTTTAGTGATGAATCCTATATGGCGATTCAAAGCGCTGTGGAAAATTATAGCAAATCATATGTTGGTGAAGCTGAGTTTAGCTGGACTAATTGTTTTGAAGATGGGGAGCAGGAACAATTTGACCTTGTTCTTTGTAATCCTCCCTTTCATCAAATTACCACTATTGGCGATTTTATTGCCTTACAAATGTTTAGTGATGCCAAACGTATATTGAAAAAAGGGGGCCTCTTGCGCGTAATTGGAAACTCTCACTTAAGGTATCAGCACAAACTCAAAAAAATATTTGGTAGCAGCAAAGTTATTGCTGTTAATAAAAAGTTTATGGTTGTTGATTCGTACAAACGTTAATATGTTTTCGATTGCCATTTTTCTTGTCATTCTTATTTCGGTTGGCCGGCATACTTTTGTTCTTGGGATATCACCCATGCCGAGTTCTCCACGAGCAATTCGAGAGCTTATTCTGTTAGTTAAATCAGCTGATTCTCCAATTGTTGAACTGGGGTCAGGGTGGGGAATACTTTCTTATAAGTTGGCGAGAGCATTCCCTGAACGACAAGTAATTGGATATGAGCTTTCTCCAGTTCCCTATTTATTCTCCGTTCTAATTAAATACTTTTTTTCTCTGACGAATTTAAAATTGGTGCGTGCAAATTTTTTACATCAAAAAATTCCTGTGGGTGCAATACTTGTTTGTTATCTTTATCCTGGTGGGATGAGTGAAGTTGAAAAAAAGCTAGAAGAGTACAAATCAAGTTCATTAATTAGTAACACATTTGCATTGCCAAATAAAAAAGCAGATAAAATTATCCGCTTAGAAGACATCTACAAAACCCCAATTTATCTTTATGATTTTAAAAATTAGTAATGAGATCGACTAAGTAATTTTGCTCAATAAAGGGGTTGGTATTTCCCTGAAAACCTTTAATAAGGTTATGTCTTCTGATATCAGCATTATTTACGGGATCTTCTTTATTCCACTTTCGGAGAACTTTTTCTTGGTCTTCATCAATAAAGTGTCCATATCGAACAGCAAAGTAGAACATGGATCTTGCTACATTTCCTTTGTGTGCGTCTTGAGGCTCAAAACAGGTAACTCCTCCATTTGCAACTCCGTAATGACTGCCTCCTCTCTCTTTGTCTGAGTAGTTAACTTCACAGAAAGGATGATTTGCTCTTAAATTATTGATTTCCTTTTCAGATGGATAAAGGTGATGAAGGTCGCTTACCATAGGATATTCTTTTGCACCTAAAGACTTAGGCCATGTATGTTCACAGTTTATTCGATATTTCTTAGGCTCCCCGTTTATATTGCATTCTTCAGGGGTATAGACTGAACAGACTTTACCGTTTTGATTGTCGATAGTCTTGTACATGTATTTTAATGCAGAGCTGTAGCTTTTTGGTATTTGTCCTTTCAGACTGATTTGTTGGAGTGAATCCTTGAGCTCAAGGTCGCATTTACCTAGGAGTTTCTGGTATCTTAGTTGAATGTTTTCAGTGTTTAAAACAGGTTCCCATCTAGAGAAACACTCATCATTGGCAAAAACCTGAAGAGATGTGGATATCAAAAAAATGGTAAATAGAATTTGTCTCATAGTAGGCTCCTGTCCTTACTTTACCATTTAATCGGCTTGTGAAATAGTTATCCTGTAAAAATCACAGGCAATAGTTACGTTGCACTTTTTAGCCAGGAAATGTGCCACTTAGGAGCATAAATGAACGATAATAAAAAAATAGAAGAAGAACTTCGCTCTCAACGTAAATTTTCAATGATGGATGGATTGGCCCAAAGTGCAAAAGGGATGTTTAAAGATGCATCTGTTGTGCCCGCTTTGACTCAGGCGCAAACAAAAATTGGGCTTTTTATACGTGGTAACTTGCGCGATTCCTCGGGGGCAATGAGCAGAGTTTTAGAAGCAAGACTCAAAGGTAACGATGAGCTTGTTGGTTCACACCTAAATGATCCACTTGTTGCGCTTAATATTTTATTAAAGAGACTTTTAGATAATGAGCATCGGTTGTTTGATTTTGTTCGTGAGGTTGATCAAAAGTACGGACAAATGTTTCAAGAGAGACCTCACTTTCAAAGACCTGGTCAAGAGGCACATCCCGATGATGAATACACTCATCAGTCGGTAAAGGAATCATTAGAGCAACTATTTAATAAACTAAATTCTAGTCATTCCTAAAGTTGAAAGAATCTAAAATGTCCTACTTCGTATAGAAGCAGGACATCTAAAATGCTCTTAAATATTTAAATTGCGAGTAGCTTAACTAGTTCAAGAAATGGTTTTTCATATTCTTTTTTATTCTCAAGACAGTTAGAAAATGGAACTAATTTTACGTCTCCCTCAAGGTAAGCAGTAACAGATGCTCTTTCTCCATCCATTAGTGCCTTGATCGCGCGGTAGCCCATTCGGCAGGCGCGGAAGCGATCAAGAGCAGTTGGCTTTCCACCTCTTTGAATATGTCCAAGGATACAAAGGTGTGAGCTGATGTCATAGTCATCGGCCAGTTTGCGTTTGATATCATAGCACAGGCCGGGAGTTTCCCCTTCTGCAACAATGATGATTGAAGATTGTTTTCCTCGATCCATTCCTCTTGCGATGTCGGCATGAATTGCTTCAAAGTCGATATGATCATTAGGGAATACTATATTTTCGGCACCACAAGATACCCCAACATGGAGGGCAATTGCTGGTGACTTTCGTCCCATTACTTCTACAATAAATGTACGCGCGTGAGAGTGGGCGGTATCTCTGATCTTATCAACGGCCTCAACTGCAGTTTGAACAGCAGTATCAAATCCAATTGAGTAGTCAGTTCCAGAGATATCATTATCAATTGTTCCTGGAATTCCAATGATTGGGATATCGTGCTCAGAGTGTAGCTTCCAAGCTCCATTGAACGATCCATTTCCACCACATACTATCAGGGCATCTATCCCTTTTCTTCTCAAGATATTGGCCGCTTCTTTACGGATTTCTGGTTCATGAAATTCTGGACAGCGTGATGTTTGAAGAATTGTCCCACCTTTTTGCATGATGTTTCCAACCGATGAAGCATCGAGAGGAACAACATCGCCTTCTAGTAGTCCTGACCAACCTCTATTAATTCCATAGGGCTTTAGTCCCATACCTAGAGCAGTTCGAACGGCAGAACGAATAACAACATTCATTCCTGGAGCATCTCCACCTGAGCACATAATTGCCACAGATTTGATATTGTTAGGGTTTAGAACAACGTCTTTTTTTACTTGGCTTTGAACCGTTTCTTTTTTTGCCGAGGCATCTTTTTTCTTTTGTGTCATGTTCACTCCAGTTTTATTTATTTGAAAATTGGTTTACCTTCAAAAATTTCAGGGATCTCTATATCTAGTATTGAAAGTTTAGTTGCGCATACATCTTTTAGTGCAAGCTCACCTTCTGCAACTGCAAACTGGCAGTCTTTAAGCTCAGGATGAAAAACAGTAAATGGAACAAGTGAGTAAGTATGTGATGTATGGGGCTCACCATTTTCGTAGGCCATCATGTCACTGTTTCCGTGGTCAGATGTAACCAGCATCGCAATACCCTCTTGCTCACATTTTTCCATGAGGCGACCCATGCATGTATCGACAGCTTCAACGGCCTTTACTGCCGCTTCAAAGTTGCCGGTGTGCCCAACCATATCAGGATTGGCAAAATTCACAGTATATGATGTGAAGCTTTTGTCTGATAGTTTATCGACAAGTTTGTCGCAAACTTCAAATGCGCTCATCTCTGGTTTTTGATCGTACGTTTCAACTTCTTTTGGCGATGCCACAAGTACTCTCTCTTCACCTTCAAACTCAGCTTTTCGGCCACCGTTATAAAAGAAGGTAACGTGAGCATATTTTTCTGTCTCAGCAATTTTTAGCTGTTTCTTTCCAAGTTTTGAAAGGTACTCACTCATCCCTCCTTCAACATTATCTTTGTTGAACAGGATTGGTAGCTCAATTAGATCAGTAATATATGGTGTCATGCAGAGAAAGTATCCTGGCATAACTGATCGTTCGAAGAATTCAAAATCAGGCATGGTCATCGCCATTGTCATCTGAATTGTTCTATCTGGACGAAAGTTCATAAAGAAAACACTGTCGCCTTCTTTAATCGCGGAATTCTTATCAAAAAGAACTGGAGCGACAAACTCGTCATAAATCTTCTTTGAATGTTCACCTTTTAGATAATCTGCTGGAGTAAGGTCTGTTACTTCAGCTTCTCCAGTCATTGTCTTAAAAGCGTGTTCAGTCTTTTCCCAACGCTTATCTCTGTCCATCGCGATAGCACGACCACTCATTGACGCAAAAGTGAATCCTTCAGTATTCATCATAGATTCAACATATTTTGGACCTGCATCACGTGGAGTATCGCGACCATCCATAAAGGCGTGGTAGAAAACTTCCAATCCTTCGCCCGAAAGTCCTGCAATTGCATTTTTGATATGATCAATATGAGAATGGACACCGCCATCTGAAAGCAGTCCCATGATGTGAACTCTTCCAGTTCCCGACTTCGTTTTTTCTACAAGCTCTTGCATTTTTGGTTGGGCCAAGAGCTCACCCTTTGCAACGCATTCATTTATCTTAACAAGGTCTTGAAGAATTCTTCGTCCAGCTCCTAAGTTTAAATGTCCAACTTCTGAGTTTCCTGGAGTTCCTTCTGGAAGCCCTACTGCAAGTCCACCACTTTCAATAGTCGTATATGGATAGTGCTTAAATAGCCTTTTGATATTTGGTGTATTTGCACTTTCAACTGCATTAGTACTAGAGTCTGGATTAATTCCATAACCATCTATAATGACTAAAAGAGCTCTGTCGCTCAATCCCTTAATTGATTTCATTATCTCACCTTTTTATTTTATTCGTTTAGACACTTATCGGATTATTACAATTAATTTACAGTAAATAATTCGTACACTCTATGGAGCATTTTCAGACACAATACCCTGTTTAATCAATACCTTGTGCGAAAGATAGTATCGATTGCTATGTTTGTTATTTAGTATTTGTTAAGACAATTTAGCTACAAACACAGATTTATGTAGAGCACAAAGTGACTATTTTTTTGACACCTGTTTTGTGATTAACACTAGTTACAATTGTTAGCGCGGTAAGCTCCCGTAAATACACCGTTGATACGTGCGCCTCTTGGCACAATATTTGCTCTACATAAAGCATAACGAAATCAGATCGAACTCTGGGAGAAAAGTATGAAAAAGCTAACGAGTCTATTTATTGTAATCACTATGAGTGTTTTTATAGCTTCATGTGGTGGTGGAAACGCATCTTCATCTGGTAGTTCATCAAATGGTGGTAACAACGGCTACCTTAGCAATGATTGTCTAAAGAAAGCTTCAAGCTTTATGAACTCTAATCGAATTGGAAGTAACCATTATGTCAAAGTACAGATGGTTGAAAAGACATACGCTCCAAATGTGACAGAGAATACCTATTTAAACGACTTTATAACGGTCAATACTAATAAGCCCACTATTGACGTTGATTCGTGGGATGAGGAAAGATTGCAAGGTGAACAAGACGCTGAGCTTAATTCAATTTTTGAGCGTGCTGACAAATGTACAATTGTAACTGGAAACTCTTATAACAACTATGGTCAGGAACTTGGAGTTGAAATCCAATCAGATAATTTCATTTTCCATATTGATTTTAGCCGACCAGCAGAAGTAAATCCTGTAGGCAAACTAGAGCAGAGAAGCAACGGTGCCACAGTCTTTGAATATGTTCAGTATTTTATAGTAAGAAATAGATAAAAATATGGGGAGCTTCAAGCTCCCCTTTTTAGTATATTGTAAGTGTTTGATTGATTATCTGATCAGCACCATCTTCAAAACTCAAAATCATCTCAACTACCTTTTGTCTCAAGTGAAGTAGTCGGTACATTTCGTAGCTGTAGTGAACCTTGTCTTCTGCAATCTCACCAGGTTTTGGAAATTTAAGATTCAAGTCATCGAGTATTGTTTTTTTATCCATAATTGACATCCCGCCAACAGGGGGAGCTTCATCTCCAAATTTGTAAGGTACAATTGAATCTGGCAGCGTAGCAGTGATAAAGGTGAGTGCCTCAAATGCCTTGAATGATTTTTTTCTATCTCTGCTATACATATTAGATGAAATCGATTCGTATGCGTTAAAATTGAACTTGAAGTTTTCGTCAAAACTTAAGTGACGATTGATTTGATTGTCCGCTGAAGTAATGACCTGAGGGCCAGAGCTGTATCCGGAGCCACCAAAACCTGAACCTCCAATCTTAAGCATCCTCTTGTATCTTAGGTTACGTTGCATCTCATAGTTGAGAAGGTTTTTGGTCAGGATTCTATTTCTGCTGTAGAGAGAGAGCAGTTTTGCTCTCGCTTCTCTCTCATCTTCACTGAAAATATTCAATTGCTTGCGAGAAAACAAGTTTTGGTAAATATAGGGAAGGATAAGGTCTCCCGCCATAAGAGATTGCTGGGCAATGGAAGTATTAATAACAGAAAGTGCAGTGTCCAGTGCATAGAGGGTATCATCCTTCATCGTCATCTCTTCAGAACTGATTTCATCTCTTGAATAAAGCTGTTGGGGAGACACAGCTCCTGTAAAATATCCTGAAGTACTCTCGATGAAAGACTCTTCTGTGATATCAAAGTATGGAACAACTTCAAGTAGGGTGTACACGTACCTTTCGATTGCAGAAACATCGAGTAACTCTCTCATTCTATTTGACAGAGCTTCTTGCTCAATTGAAATGTAGTCCTTTGGATTGCGTTTATACGCTCTAAGGAGCTTTGAGTATTTAGTTGGAATCGCACTAAGGCGGCTTGTAGGAGATGAAAGGGAGGCAAGTAAATGGTTCTGGTTGCCGTTCAGAAAATGCTTTTTTGCAATATCCCAAAGTGGTCGGTAGATCCCGTAGTTTAATGCTCTAAAAGTTTTATCATCATTCGAAGAATATGCTCTAGCGTAAAAAAGAGGGCTGAATTCATCTGTTGAAGTTCCAAATAGCTCGGCTAAAGTTCCTTCGCACTGGGCATAGCTTTTTACATTTGCTCGCTTATTGTAGTGCTTAGTTCTTGCCTGATAGTTTGTAAAATCTCCTGAAAGTAATTTACTGTATCTGCTATATGGTTGAGCTGTAAAACCTGTATTCTTTTTATTATTCTTTTTAACACATTCTTTGAGCTGCTTTTCTCCCGAAAGCTTTCGAGCGTCACACGAAAAACGAGAATTTAGAAATGTACTACACGCCTTTAAACCGGAGCTCAATTGAGAAAGTTGACGAGTGATATCTTGCAGCCCTGCGACTGAATCGTGAAGAATCTCGAAATTAGTATCTAGCTTTTCTGCCGTTAACTTGTGGTAGGTTCCCATTAGTTCAATCGATCTTATCTGGAGCTGGTAAAGTTGCTCTTGTCCACGGTAGAGACCCGAGATTGATTTTTGAATGTTTTGAAGTCCACTCATAACCTGCTTGTGGCGTTCAGCTCCTGCATCAGGTTTCGGCTTTCCAAAGAGCCCAGACAATGTTGCTATCCCCTGTAAAACAGCTACGGGATTACTTGAACTGACTCCAATCGCAATTTGGCTCACTCCGGTAATAGTCGTTTGAGCTTGATTGATGGCCTTGGCAACTTTGGCGTATTTCTCTTCATTGATAAGTCCAAAGTTATCAGCGATGGTAAGTAGCGCACTCGCTGAATCAACAACCTTCTGCGATTTCTCAACTACAATCGCAAAATCTTCAATATAACTTTGTCGCTCAGGTGGAGTTACATTGCTATCTTGGGCTTGATTCTTTTGAAGTGATTTAAGATTCCCTTCAGCTTTTGTTAAGACTTTTTCTGTTGCCTCTCCCAACTCTTCTGTAGCTTCAAAGTAGCTGGCAATAGCACGAGAACTCTTAGAGTTGTACTCATCGATGATGTCTTTTTTGCCCTTGTACTCCTTGCTGTCGCTCTTAAGCTTACTTTTTAATTTTTCAATTTCCCCACCGTACACTTTGAGAACCTTAATGATTGAAGCAATTGCGCGCGAGTTAACTATTGCGCGAGCCTTGGTGTTTGGTGGGGCAAGTGAGGAGAAGGAATCGAGATCATCTAGTGCTTTAAATAGCTCTTGAGCGCGTGTGGTATCGTCTTTAATATTTATAATTGACTTAAAACGCTCTTCGTCTTTCTGTACAACATAGTGGATGTGAGCATTGACTTGGAGTTGAAATTTACGTTCACTCTTTTCGTTTTTCCCCTTGGCAAGCCCCTCAATGAAATCTGTGATTGGGTCGAGAAGCGTTGCTCCTTTCCACTTGCCGTTGAGAGTAACGAAGTTCTTAACTTTTGTAATAATATGAGCCGCATCGGCCTGTCGGTCTTGACTGACCTGAACAATGTTCGCCGCTTCAAGTAATCTGTTGAGATCTCTTTCCAGTTGGTCGGGATTTTCGACAGTAGTGGATTTTACTCCAAAGCCTGCAGCAAGTATTTGAGTGTGAATTAGTGAAATAATAATGAATAGTGATAAATATTTTTTCATCTTGATAATCCCTACAAACAATTTCCGGAAAGAGTTCTAACCTTTGAGCAGTCATTAACCTTGATATAGTGGCTTATACCCTTTCCATCAAAATTTTTGGGCATCATGCCCATAATGCCTGGAAATGATCCCTCTTTTATTTTTCTCACAGTTTGTCTTCCGGGAATAAGAAACCTTCGCCTTTTCTTATCTTCAATCAAGCAGAGTTTGTGGTATTTTCCATTCTTTTTTAGAACTTGATGGGTGCAGCCATTTAGAAGAAAGGAGTGCTTCATTCTGTTGTACTGTCTAAAGCCAACTAGTTGACCGAGGTCGGTATCCAAAATATCCATGTTTTCATTCAAGAGATACCAAACGTCTCCATAGCGCTCGAAAAATTCTAGCGCAGCTAAGGGGGAGACAACGATATCTCCGAGTTCATAGTATGCTTTTTGTTCGCTATCAAATTGAGCAGGCTTTCTGCCTGCGGGTTGGCAGGAGATCAAACTGAGTAAAAGAGAAATTAATATAAGCTGCTTCATAGTCGATCCTTACTTGCACTCAGATTCATCTTCAGGGCAACTGTCTACTTTGATGTAGTAGTTAACTGGAAGAATCGGGATCGCCTTGTCTCCTCTATCTGTAATCTCTTTTTCAGTCGTGATAATTGCGGGGAAAAAATCAGAGGGCTTTCCAGCTTCGAAGTCGGCATTGTAGTTTACAGCAAGTATCATTCCAGTTCCCTCAGGAAGTACTGAAATACCGGTTTGAGAGTTGAGCTCACTTCCCTTAATTGTGGTGCCATCAAAAGCTCTCCACACATTTCCGTAGCGCTCAATAAATATATTGTAGGGGAGAACTGACATCTTAATGGCCCCAACTTCATAGATATCCCCCCCACTATAACTGGCGATATTTCGTCCACTGTGCTGCGTGCAGGATACTAATAGGGAAAGGCTCAGCAGTGCCCCAGCGACAATTAACTTCTTCATATGAGGTCTCCTTGATCTAAATTTCAATAGTTTGCGTTATCATTATCAGAATATATAAAGAGAAGTTGAGGATAATTATTGAGTCTGTCATGCTTTAACTATCCGAAAATATAGAGATTTGTCTTTCTCTGCTAGGTCACAGACCCTTGCTGCTCTATGGTATCGTGTCAATAATGGTGATAAGCTATTGATAGTATTAAATTAAACTTAGGCGCGACATGGAACGACAACTAGTAAGGCTTATCGCTGAGTTTTCAGATGATACTCACGGGAGAAACGATTACGATCAGGAAAATGTTTTTGTAAAAGGGGAGGGAGATCTTGAATTTGCTCCACTTCA
>JAGLCH010000247.1 GCA_023146355.1 Bacteriovoracaceae bacterium
CTTCTAATGCGACAAAAATGCTTGGCACCTGCCATCGATTTAAATTGGCCTGATACTTTCTGGTGGACTTTGAGCATCCGTATGTCGCGTTCAGCTTGATTGTTCGTGAAGGGAACATTCTCAATTTTCATAAAAAGAAGAACTTGATCTTCATAGTCGCTCAACCGATCGAGCAGATTTCTCTCCTTCGTTTGCTTGACGACTTTTCTTGTCATGCCAACTGCAGGCATGATTTTGGCGCATTCTCCTTTGCCGGTTCGAACAATATCTCTAAATCGCTTAATCCTCTTTACTTGAAGTTCTTCTGGCAGAACTCCTCCATAGCTATCAACCTCATCATTAAGTTTATTCAAAAACTTTTCCATCGAAGTTGCCCATTTTTGTTTCTTAAAATCAATCACCCACTGCAGCTCTCGAAGATGATGAGCGTTGCATAATCCATGCTGACAGTCATATCCAAGGTATGGTTTCCAATGATCATGAATTAATACCCCCGAATAATTTGGTATTATTCCCATATCAACCATTGCTTCTTTTCCACGTTTTTTATGGGGGTACATATAGGTTATTTTTGGAGTGCAAAGAACATGAACCCAAGCAAGAGATGCATCAATTTTAACTCCGGTCTCATCAGCATTAAGAACTTTTTCCATCTTAAGTTCTTTAATTACAGATAATTCAAAAGGTTTTAACTTCTCAAATGCCTCGCGGTTAAAGTTACAAAGAGACCCTTGCGATATTTTCAAATCGAACTGATCTTTGAAAACTTCTTGAACCCTAGCATAAGGAATTAATTGATATTGAGACATATAGACGGCAAATGATTTTACTGATGGCCCATATTGGATTGCTTTTGTGATATGACTGGGAAAAGTCGCGACGTATCGAGTCCCATCCTTTCCAATCAGAACCTCGGCCTGATACTCTCTGACGATAAATTCAAGGTTGAGGTCAATGACTTGTCTTGTTTCTGGCAAATCTTTAGTGAACTTTACTCCGACGGGAAGAGTTCTTCTATCTATTGATATTTCGATTTTCTCATCAACATCTTCATATTGAGTTAGTGTTGAACCTTCATGTCCCGCTTGTCCGCCAACGTTATTAGAACCTTTTTTCGCACGCTTCTTTTTTTCCTTGTCTCTCGATCTTCTCTGCTTATCAGTTGCAGGAGGAAGCGAGCTGTTCGAGCTATTCATTGCTTGACGGTCGAAAAGCATTTGAATGACGACGATTAAAAGTTCAATTGAGCTGATGAGAACAGGAGAAATCGACTTATCCCTAGATATTTCTTTTTGAATTCTTTCAATGGTTTCTTTAACGTTCACATGTCCAACAGTCATGTGAAGAATAATGTACTAGAAGAGACGAAAGGCCCACAAAAAAATCTAAAAAAAAGAATTTTTTTTAGATTAGTGAAAAATTACGCTGAATAGTTAAAAACAACTTTGTAACTCCACTGGATCAAGCAGAAGA
>JAGLCH010000248.1 GCA_023146355.1 Bacteriovoracaceae bacterium
GCTATTCTTTACTATGACAGGTATGGAAATAGACTGGGACTCGAAGCAGAAATTAAGGCCCACTGTGAATCTTTGCCAAAAAAAGTAAAAAAAACCGGTGGTAGGCGAACTAGGGTCACTATTAATCCAGAGTGCCGAAAGTTTCTGAATGCAAATAGGGCCATAACAAAGTCTCCAATCTTTCTCAATTTGATAGATCGAAATCGTACAGGTGGAGTACTCGGCGGGAGATCTCATAAAAATAATAGCACTGAGCGACAAATCTTAGGTGAGCAGCAAAGCGCTAAAAAAGCTCTCAGTCTAAATTTTGAAAAGTTTATCAGTGATCCGGAGTACAGGTGTCGAAGACCTTCACTTTATCAGTATTTTTCAAAGGTGTTTAGTTCTCTCCCCCATGATAATTATATTTGTTTTTCTCGAAATAAGCTTCCGGTAATCATGAAGCAGGAAGGGAGACGAAGAGTTTCACTTAAGACTTTAAACCTTAATAGTATTTATCAAATTCACTATCTAATGGCCGGTAAGGGGGAGAAATCAATGAGTCGGTGGGGGCACTCTATGCTTCGAATTATCCGCTGCGCTCCTTATCGAAAAGAAGTTGGTCCTGAATGCTTGAAGGACACTAACCATCATGTTGTCGTTGCATTTGTTGCCAATGTTGATGATCTTACAATAAATAGCTTCAAGGGAGTTTTTGGTAAGTATCACTCAATTTTAAAACCCAATAGCTATGCTCAGATGGTTGAAAAGTATCAAGTCATCGAAGGTCGAACTCTTCACTCTTACCCTATAAATTTAAATCGCAATGAACTCGAGTTGATGGTTAATCGAATCCTAGAGTTATTTTGGCAATATAAAGGAAACTATTATTTTTTAGGTCAAAATTGTGCCAGTGAGCTGATGAAAATTTTATCAGTAGGCCGATTGAATAATATTCACCTGAACTCAAAAGTTCCCTCTACTCCAGAAGGAATTCTAAAACTTTTGAAGAGGTACAGTCTTGTGGACAAAGAAAGTATGAGTCCTGGTGATGAGGTCGATGGTTCTATGAATCAAGGTTCGAATCATGGCGTAGTTACTGATTATGAATCGCTAGAAGTTGATCAACGTCGCAGTAATTATTTGGAGAGTCATGTGGCGTCTCCGAGTGCTTTAAGACAATTTTTGCAATTTGAAACGCTGGAGGTCAGTTATCTTGAAGCTAAACTGATAAAGAGTCTTTCAACTCATTCTTCAAGAAAAGAAAGAAAAACCTACAACAATCTGGCATCTGAGCTTTCAAAAAATGTTACTACAATTGTAAAAGGTGAGGTCGTTCCTGGTTATGGATTACCCTTAAGCTATGAAGTCACATCACTTCCTGCAGAGACTCTTCAACAATTGGTTAAGCAAATTAATGTCATCGAAGGGACTCTATTTAAAGCACAAAAAAGTGTGGCACCTGAGCTAATTCAAGAACTACAAAAAGTTATTACAAATATTTTTTTGATTAAACAAAACCTTTAAGGAGAATTATGAAAACTGTACTTATTTCTTTACTCTTACTTGTGTCGGTCTCGGCACTATCCTATGACGCAGTAGTTGCTGCTGGCAGCGTAAGTGTTACTGCGGGCCTCCTAACTGGGGCCGATTCTGCTTCTCATGATTCTGGCAACTGGGGAACGGTAGACGATGATTCTTACTATGATAACTATGATCAGAGGGAGTGTGACCGTGGTTACCGTGCAGGTGAGTCTAAAGGTGCCTCGGATAGAAATTTTGGTGCGTTTTATGACGATTATACTCCATTTGGGGGTGTATATGAGAGTTGTTATGAGAGGGGATATAGAACTGCTTTCTATTATGTAATGCCAATAGCTACACCACCATCGCATGGTCACCACGGAAATGAGTGTATTGAGTATGACTCTAGAATTGGAAAATGCTTAAGGTATGGATGGCAGTCAGTTGATGGCTACATTTATCACTAGAAATAAAATAAAGGGCACTTTT
>JAGLCH010000249.1 GCA_023146355.1 Bacteriovoracaceae bacterium
GAAGCTAAAAGAAGCAAAAAGGAAAAAGACGATGCTGTACGCATAGACTACCTCACTCGTAGAATCAATGAGCGTAAAATCAGCATTGAAATGGTTGAGAAGTGTATCCAGATAGGAAAAAGAATTGAGAAAAATGGTGCATACCACTATATTATGGAAAACTTCCATGTTGTACTAGATCGTAGTGAATCGACAGTTATTACAGCTTATAATAAGGCAAACCAGAAGATTGCAGCTTAGACCTCTTGGCATCACCAAATTGTCATACAAGGGCAGGCACCGACCACGGACGGTCAATTTACTCAGGAAGATATATCAGTACTTTAAAGTCACTTGAGAACTGTGCCAAAACTGGATAATCGAAATCCAAACTAGATTTACTTTTGATTTTATCAAGTTTTATAGATCCCGCTCCAGTTTTAAACCACTCTTCATTAATCGTACTTTTACCAATGAGATCTCCATCTTTAAGGAGCTGATGTGCCTCCTGATGTGAAATTCTAGATGCGAGGGATCCATTTGTGGAGCTTAAGTCTGTTATTTTAACTCCATCCATTCCAAATTCTAAACATGCATGACCTGTATCTCCCGTATCTTTAATAGAAGATAGTCTTGCAATTGGCAGATGGAGTAAGCTTGTCCTCTTTCCAAATGACTCATTTACTTTCTCAATGACATTGCTCATTGGCCCATCAGCTTTGCGGGCAAGATGAAGCTTAAATGGTACTGCATCGCGGTTTATACGCAGACATAGAAAGTCATGATTAATATTAAAATATACGTGAATCTCATTTGTATTGTTATGAGATTGAACTCCCCTTCCGACTGATGCCTCGCGAGCAATTAGCGGCGAGAAGTACACTGCGCCGTTATGCTCTTCGATAAGGCCACTGTTGGGAATATTTTTAGCTTCAGCACCATAAATAAACCAGTAGTTCTTTTTCGTGAGTTCATCTTTTTCAACAGAAAGCTCACCCGCATCAACAAGTTCTTTCATGTGACGGTAAAATGTTTTCTCGTTGTATTCCTCTTGATCAATTCCAAGTATCTGGCAGACGCCTCTAATCAAACTATTCTTTTCAACTTTTCCCCGTCTTGAGACTAGGTCTTTAATAGCAGATTTAAACTCATGAACTGATTTCACATTTTCCTCACTTAGTAATAACTAAGTGCGTATCGGACTAGCTGTATAAGACTTAAGAATTCGACTTGAGAAAATTGTCACATTAAATGTGCAGTTAAGAATAATTTAACCCCGCCATCCGGCTAAATCACTCAAGTATTGGCCTAAATATCCGATTAATGTTTATTCAAAATGATTAAGGAGAAAAAATGATAATAAAATGTAAGCTCGTCGAATCTAATGATAATGAAATTAAATATACAGAGCTTAATTGCGAGCTCAAGCTAGTTAAAGTTATAAAGACTACGGGTTACAAGGAAATCAAGAAACTCTCTCCCGGTTCAATTATTAGTATCGAGAAGAACTTAAAGAATAATATTGGAAAAATACTAGTCATTGAGGAGAATAAAGCTTCCCCCGGGAGTGGGTCTAATCATCCTACGATTGAGACGAATAACTATAAAGCACCGATCACGTCAATAGTACCGACTCATTTTTATACTGTATTTAACCCTATGTTTAATACAGATGCAGACAAAGAAGAGTTTAACGGAAAGACCCAAGCACACAGCTTCTTCTATTCTCTTCAACAGAGACACAAGAAAAAGAAAAAAGGAGAACCTGATGCGTATTTCTATTGGGGTAAACTAAAAGTTTCCTCCGGTAATGAACCAATCAATTTTGAATCAATGAAGGGAGTCATTGACTCGAATAACGACCTGGGTGTACCAACACACTTATATATTTCTGACTTTCAACACTTGTGGGTTGCGAAGGTTGACGCTGTTGAAAAAGATATTAGCGACTACGAGAATACAATGGAGTTTTACCGTTCTAGAAAAGAAAAAATTGAGATGTGGTTTAAGATTACAGACATGTCACTAGTTGCAGCAGATCATGAAGTCTGTCTAAAAAAACTGTACAACCTCTCACTAAATCACGCATTCACAAAAGATGATGAAATGCGATCGATAGAAGCCATCAATCCCTACTTAAGTAATTTAAGGTATCCACTAGTCATCAAAGAAAATGAGCCTAAAAACTACTTTGTATTAGGAGAAGAGAAATGGCTCAGCAGAGAGAATGACCTTATGGAGGATGCAGAGTATGGTAAGTATGTTAAGTCCATCGTCAACTCCTACGTCATACCGCAACAAATCTTTGCTCACGTTCCAACTATGGTCCAAGAAGATATACTCTATGCCGAGTCACTAATTTGTGACAAGAGACAAAATGTAGATCAAACAGCAATGATGAGACAGGTTGTTTCAATATACCTGAAAAGTTTAGAAATAATTGTCAATCAGCTAATAGTCTTTCCCCTCTTCAAGTCCTATAAAGATAAAATTTATAGCTTTAAAAATGAGACAATATCTAAAGCATACAAGCGAAAAGAAAATGTCACAATCAATCAACTTAGAATTGCAATGCGTAATAATGACCTTACATCAACTACAAAAGATTTTTGCACTTCAGTAAATGAATTCCTGGACAACTACTTGCTATCTAGGAGCCTACAAGATGTACTCAGTGAATTTGGAGACGAGGAAAAAGGATATGGAACCCTTAGAAATGATTTAGCACATGAAGACGTCGAAATACCGCTTGAGAAGTTAATGGAAGTTAGAAACAATATTCTTGGTGTGGGCAGAGAGGGAGTTATCAACAAACTATACATGGCAAAACTTAAGCTTAAAAAAGATGAACTACACTTGCCATTGAATAACAAAATGTCAGCATAAGGTATATTAAACAATTATGAATGAAAGGTATCAAAAGTTACATTTACTTCAAACAACTCCCCATACAGATGTGTGGGAAGGACTCGACAGAGAAAACAAGTCACCAATTGTAATTAAGACAAGTAAATCAAAAGAATCAAAAGAGCTTATAGACCAAGAGGCTAAATTATTGTTGGAGCTTAGACATCCCAATATTGTTCAATTAGTTGAACATATATCTGAGCAGTACACATCATCTATTATTACTAAAAAAGTAAATGGAGAAAGCCTAGATTATATAATTGCAAAGCAGGTGGTCAGTCCTGGGTTTGCGCTACAAATTGCACTTGATATAATCAGTGCAATCCGATCGCTACATAACTCAGAAGCAAAAACGATTCTTCATCGAGATATTAAACCAGGAAATATTGTCTACTGTAAAACAGAGAATAAAGCGATTCTAATTGATTTTGGGATATCAACACTACTCGGTATTAATGGAACATGCTTATCTGAAGTATCTGGTTATACAATGCCTTACACTTCTCCTGGGTTGTGGACACCAACAGGTGATGCGCGCGTTGCAGTCTATAATGCATCAAAGTACTCACATCAGTGTGATATTTTTGCGCTTGGCCTAACTATCTACGAGTTAATTGCAGGTTGCTCTGCCTATAACCTTCCAAATAGAAGCTCTGAGGGCCATCACGCTATAATATTTAACGGAGAAATATCTCCAATTACGGTTCATGGAGAATTTTCAGAAGGAATTGTAGGCCTTTTTTACCGTTGGTTGTCTTCATCACCAAAAGATCAATTTGGAAACCTAGACGAGTTAGAAAATGCTGTAAAAAATTGCCCAGAGTTAGCTATACCAGAAATTGATATAATAAACTTAAGCAACAAAAGTACGATAGTTGAGCCGAAAAGCAATCGAGACTTGTTTCCAACAGGCTTCGAAGTTAAAAATGGAATAAGAGCTCAAAAAGAATTACTAAAATCCAAAAGAGATAAAATTGAGGCAATAGCAAAGCGTAATGTTAATGGTCACTATATGATCACTGGCATTCCAGGTAGTGGAAAGACTTACTGCATAATAACAAGGGCAATCTATTTAGCAAATAAAAACCCATCATGGAAGGTTGCAATCGTCTGCTATAACAAAAAGCTACAAAAACACATTACAAAGGCCCTGAAAAGCTTACTTAGATCGGGCTCAATATGCGGAGAAATGATTACTATTGATAAGTCGCATATTGATGTTAAAACAACGACCTCGATTGAAGCAGACATGCTAGGTTATAACTTTAGTGATAACATGTCCTGGGATGAGTATCATGCAAAAGCGAGTGAAAGAGCGGTGCCAAAGTATGACGCAATTCTTATTGATGAGTATCAGGACTTCGATGAGTCACTAATTTGCTTCATAAAAAAGATATGTATATCTAAAGTTAGTAGTGATGGAATTAAACACGAGCAAATAACATTAGCAGGAGATCCTGCCCAAACAATTTTCTCAAAGAAGCACTCCCGAGAAAACTGGGAAAGATGGGGAATAACAACAACGGGCAGGGAGAGATGGTTAGATGAAACATTTAGAGTGTCAAAGCTAGTTTTTGAAACTTGCAAGAACCTCTTTAAGGATATTTATCCTCCAGGGTGTGCTTCAAAACTTGAAAGAATGTTTTCAAATCCCCTGTCCCAATCGGGAAAGATCTTAATGGTTGCAGGAACGAAGAAAATCACTTGTTCAAAGATCATTGAGAAACTCCTTCACAATAGAGTATCCCCTCAAGATATTTTAGTTGTTGATACAGAGTTTAAAAATGATAGTACTCAGTTCAGGGAGTGGTTCAAAAAATCATTTTCAAAGATCCGCATTG